>JASJEA010000009.1 GCA_030064935.1 Crocosphaera sp.
TCGAGCCGAAATTCAACAACCCTAACTTACTTCGTTTCACTACGTTGAAGGCGCGGGATTGCTACTCCCAAAAGTGCGACGCAAGAGTTGAATAGCCCATAGAGCCTAATTTTGGAACACACTCTCAAATACTTGTCTAGTTTGAGTTATCTGTAACAGTCAAAATAATCGTTCAAGATTTTTCAGCTAGTTAAAAATTCTACAAATCTTCTTCCAACAATTCGCTGAGTTCTAACTGGTCGTTATTTCTGTTATCATCATAGATCATCAATGTGTTAAGGTTCTTATGCCTTGATAGTTTTTGAACCTTGCGAACATCACCATCGCTTTTATCCAACGCTGTTGTAATGGATGAATGGCGAATCCTGTGAGGGCTCATCAACTTATCAATCCCTGCATCCTTACAATAACAACGAACAATCTTATAGAGGCCATCCCCACTCAAACGACTTCCTCTGGAACGAGAATCCAGTGAGATGAACAAGGGTGAAGATGACTTAATCGCGAAACTCCCCCGTTCAGCCAACCAATCACAGATCGCCTTGATGGTTTTCGCCGACAAATCCACTGGTTCCTTCTCAGTTCTTCCTTTGCCTTTCACCCACAGTATGCGCCTCGATGGAATGAAATCCCCGATATCCAATAAACTCACCTCATTGCGTCGTAGAGCATTGGACCAAAATAACATCAACAACGCCCGATCTCGTTTACCCTTGAGAGTGGTTAGCTCACACAAAGCTAACACTTTCTTGAACTCAGCTAAGGGAATCCCGGATGTATCTCGATATGGTTTTAGTTTTTCACTACTAACAGCATCTTTCAAGGAATATTGGCATAATCCTAAGCGATTCGCCGTACTGACAAAAGATTTAACCGAGCTAATCTTACGGTTAATGGTGGTTGGGGCTAATCCCCGTCGCTTCAAAATCCCCTTGTAGGCCATTAACGCTGCGTTGGCTTGTGCTTGAGATACCATCAGAAAAGCACGGACTAAATCTTCGGTGACTTCTTTCCCAGACATCTGCTCAAAAAAATACCGTAAGTCCTTCTCGTATTCTCGGCGCGTCATGGCTGATGATTTATCCTCTAACCATAAGGAGATCGCCTTAGCTATGGGGGATGAGTCTGAGTTAAAACGGGTTAGTTTCACAACGTTCTAGCTATTGAAAAGCTTTATTTTCGTTACCACTAACCCCAATATTATCACAATCTCTTTTAATCTAATAAAGAACACACTAATCCAAATGTAATTCAATTAAACTTATTTTTTTTTGAAATAAAGCTTTCTCTTGTGCTGATTTTCTCTACTTACTACTTCTTTCTGACAACGATTTGTTGCTATTGCTACTATCCTCATGGCATAATTCCAATAATATGCCACAAATTGCCCTAAATAGCCGATTTTACCTTTTTTTTAATCATTTCTGGCTCAACAATATCATCGACGCTCCTGCGATCGCTGTTTAGTTTCTCAGAAATTTGGGAATAGTAGTTATAGGAATGAATGCCGCACTCATTATGAATGGAACCTTTGCCCTGTAAGTCTTTAAATTACACCATACGCAAGGGCGATATTCAGAAGTAGAACCCCTTTATCTAAGCACTTCATAAAAAACTATTAGGAAAAGACCATCCTAATACAAGAACTGTTAAGCAAAACTATGAATTGCTAAAACAATAAATCAAATAAACACTCAATGCAGCGTTCTCACGTATTAAATAGTCCCCATAAGCTAAACTCGTAACAACTGCGACTTATGTACATCTCCCAGTTTCCATTTCTTCGTTCCCTGCTAAAAAAACGAAAGAATAGCGGTTTTATTACACCTTATATTTTGGGCTTAGGCATGATCATGTCTATAATTGGTAGTACCATGATAATGAAAGCTATTAATCAACAAAAAAGCACTCAAATACAACAAGAAATATTCCAATTGCGTGGTATTTCTGATGCTGTATTTACTCGTTTTAAACATTTTTTTTTACAGCATCCTTCTTCTTATTTTTTATCATTTGATTTGAAAAAATGGACAGAACACATTAATGACTATGAAGCTAGATTATGTCGTTCTAATCAAGAATATAATCCCATTGTACAACAAATTTTGTCTTTTAGTAAACAAGAAAAAGTAAAGATAGAAGATCAAAAATTTTTTGTATCTGATTTCACCCATATTACTGAGAATAATGCCTTGCTCACAGCTACTATAGAATCAGCTAATGGAGCTACATCTAATGTTCAAATTGATATTTTTTGGGAATTTGTTTATATTAATTCTGACAAAAAAGTTCCTGCTTTGTGGATAAATAAGGGGGATTTATCACGAACACAATTTTATGGAGATGTATGGTTCACGAATCCTGATTGTGATTATATTCTTGATAATATTATGATATTGAACGAAAGTCTTTATCAAGCAAAATACGTCCCTTATAGTTTTCCTAATTTACTTGATATTAATGATGTTAAAGATAATTTAGACAGTTATAATCAAGTAACTCTAGATAATAGTTTTGATGAAACAAATATTACATTACCTAGACAAGAAGAGAAATCAACAAGAACGGAAGGTATTTACCAATATTATGAATATATTTTATCAAATGTTAAAAGTAAATCAATAAATATTGAAACAAGACCTAATAGTATTGTCATACTTCATATTGAAGGAGATGTTACTGAAACTAACATAACCCATACTTGTGGCTCATCAAAAAAATGCCCGGCACAAAATCTAATTATTTTAGGTCATGGAAATTCAGAATTTTGCTTTGTTTTTGATGAATTGAATGCTTTAATCGTTGCTCCTAATGGCCAAGTAGGAATTAAGTCTAAAACTCCTTATCAACCGGCTACTGTTACTGGAAGTGTTTGGACAAAAAACTTAGACACCACAGGAAGTTGTGGAAATAAAAAACTTCACTTTGTTCAATCTTTAACTTTTCAAAATATGCCACGGGAGTTACAAATTCTTTTGAAATATCCCAAAACCTATATTTTGTTTAAAAGCACAGCAGAGACCGTCAAGAGTCAAGATCAACAACCATTACCTCCACCAGATATTATCCCTCCAGCACCTATGATCCCAATTTCTATTGAGCCTTCGCTGAAAAATTTTTATAAATAAGATAACCACCTATCACTAAAATTCCCAAAAGAGAAGATGATTCAGAAATTGATTCTGATTCATCAGTAGCGATAAACTCTACAGTTAAATTTGTTGCTTCAGGCCAACCTCCAGCTTGAGAAGGAGCCGTTGTATAATTGAAACCGTTATATCCAATTAATCCCTCTCCAAAAGGAGAAATTAAAACACCTGTGGAATCTTGTTCAATAGAATTGGAAAGGTTGTCATAAAAGCTAATACTACCTTCTGGTAATGAAGAAATGCTTAGGGGACTAAAAAAAGCAACTGCTGGTACGTTTGGCGGACCTAACTGAAAAATAGTTCCTTCTGCATTAATAGTATTTAAAAATAATGAACCTCCAAAAAAGTTTGTCGTCAAGGAAAATCCGAACAATCCATTTAGTAGTTCTATTGCTGTAGTAGGCTCTCCTAATGTGAATAAACCACCACCATTGCTAACATAATCTCGAATGACATTTCTAGTAGGCTCGGATAAGGCTTGAAAAAGAGACTGTCCTTCAATAGAAGGAATTGCTATGACTTGATTTTGATTAGCTATTTCTTGCCAAGTTTGAGGCTCTAATCCTGAAAATTCGGTAACGATATTTTCTAATTCTAAAACTTCAATTAAATTATTAGTTTCATCGGGAGTAGTAAATGAAAATTGATTAAATAATCCAATATTAACTGCTCTCATAGATGAAGAACTTGTTAATACAATAGATGCGGAAATTACTGATTTAACTAATAGTTTTTTAAAATTAATTACGGTGTTCATTGATTGACTTTGTAAGATAGAATATTTTTATATTCTCTATAGGCTAATTCATAATCTACATCTTTTTCAAGAAGTACATTGGTATTGATGAACCAACAATCTTGGTGGCAGAAAAAACGCATAATTCTGGGAGCAATAACAATCAGTATAACTACATTGATTACACTGATGCGCTTTGTAGGATGGTTTCAAGGGTTAGAATTGGCTATCTATGATCGTTTTTGGTCAATGAAAGCGATCGCACAATGGGATAACACAATTGTTTTAGTGGGCTACGATGATGATGACGAGGCGAAGTACGGACATTACATTCCAGATCATGTTCTCACACAAGTTTTAAAAAAAGTGGAACGGGGTAATCCTGCTTTGGTAGGTTTATCATTGACACGACGAGATGCTCCTGAAAATATTAATGATAGACAACAATTAGAAGCTCAAATGGAGGCAATGGGAAATTTTTCTGATCCCCTTAAAGAAAAACTTTATAAAACTAAGTGTATTCAAGAGAAAAAAAAATGCTCACAATTATTATTTCAAGTATCAGAAGAAGAAACTTTTCCAAAAGAGCCTGATAGTGTTCAGCGAAAAGCCAAGCTTTACAGAGATGATGATTATTCTGGATTTAGAATTAATCCGAATAGAAATCGTCATTTTGCATGGGAACTTGTTTTTCAATACTTGAAAAATAAAGAAGCTACTATCAATGAACCTGCCTCCATTTACAGTCCTATTACTATTACTTACCCCAAAGGAGATACTTCCCCCAAAGAAGAAACTGTCAAAATTTATCCTTTATCACCCAGAAAAGACGGTGGATATAATGCCAATTTTTTAGATTTAAAGAATTTTCAGGTTCTAATATCTTGGATTAAAGAATCAACTCCTGAGTTGAGGTACTTTTCCTTTAAAAAAATACTTAATAGTCCTCCTAAAGATTTTGAAGGAAAAATTATCTTAATTGGACCTATAGCTCAATCATATCAAGCCAATGCTGATTTGCCTGTTTATGGACAAAAAGATGTCTATACAAAACGTTATCATACTGAAATTATTGGGATTGTCGTTGGTAATTTACTGAATCAAGCAGAAACTCCATTTGTACAAGTTTGGAATGATGAGCAGGAATATTTATTTTTGTGTTTATGGATGATAATATCAGGAATATTAGTAGAATTTATAGGAAAACAGTTAAAATCAAAATATAATTGGTTAAAATTCACGTTCAAAATTATTATTGTTTGGTTTATACTGATTGGATTAATAGGTTTTATTAGTTTTAGAGCTTTCCCTTACTGGTGGATACCTCCTGGTTTTATCTGGGTTGGACTAACGGCTAATATAGTTTTATGTGGTATGACAAATTTAGGTATACAATTAGGGATCGAGCAGCAAAACACTTTGGATGAAAAAAATAAAAGAATTAAAGAACAAGAGAAAAGACTCAAACAAAAAGAAATTTTAGAACAAGAAAAAGATAGAGAAATTGCTGAACTTAAAGAAACTTTGCTGGCGAAAGAAAGATTAGCTTTTTTTGGTAAATTAGCTCCTTTCATCCAACATAGAACATTAGGACTTTATGATTTATTTGCTTTAAATATTACTGCTCAAAATAAAAAACTAACTAACCTAGAAGTTGAATTTGATACAATTCTAGAAATTTTAGAAGAACAAAATACTATTAATGAAAATGAAATAGAGAATTATAAAAGTGAAATTTTGAATTTCATCAATTATGTCAGAGACAGAGGAAAAGATCAAAGAGATATTCTCAAACGAGGTAGTGAACTATTAAATAGATTTCTTCCAATTTTTCGTCATAATAACGAACGGTATATAAACCCAGAAACAATAGATTTTAAAGAAATCGTCAAAGAGAGCATAAGAATTAATAAATATGATTTTGATCTCAATAAACAAAATTTTAATGTTAAACTAGAAATTGATACAGACGAGGAATTACCATCAATAAGAGGAATTCCCTCGGAATTAGAGTTTGCTTTGATTAATGTCATTGAAAATGCTTATTATGCCGTTTGGGAAAAAAGTAACACAGAACAAGACAACTACGAACCTACAGTTAAAATTAAAACTGAGAGATTTAAAGAAAATAAAATTCAAGTAATTATTATGGATAATGGAGTTGGATTACCTAAGAACAAAGACAAAGTTTTCTTGCCTTTTTATTCTACTAAACAGAAGTTTCAAAAAACAGGTTTAGGACTAACTTTAACTAAAGATATGTTAGTAGAAAACTATCAAGGTAATATAAAATGTGAAACAATTGATGATTGGACTTACTTTATTCTGGAATTGGGTTCCTCTCAATGATTTTAAGCTTTTGAAAATCGTATTTACGAGCAACTAAAAGTTTAAGAATCAAGATAAAATCATTATATAAAAATAAAATGGCTAGCAAAATCCTAATTGTTGAAGATATAACAGAATACCAAGATTTATATAATGATCTTTTTGCTGACTCAATACAAAAAAAATGGTATTCTATAAAGTATGCAGTAACCGGAGAAGAAGCTTTAGAATTAATAAAAAAAGATAGAAAACAAGAAATTGCTCTAATAGTTTTAGATCTACGTCTAGAGAATGCTCTCATTGACGGAGTTGCATTAGCTAATGTATTGGCTGAGAACCATATAGATAAAAAAATTATTATTTGGACAGGTTTTCCACAGTGGAAAACAGGATTTACAGAAGAAGCTGAAAAAAATATTATTAAACTTATCAAGCGTACTGAATATCCTCATGAATTTTTAAAGGATCTCTGTGATATCTTTATGATAGGTAATCAATTTGAAGTACCTGGTTCACAAGCTATTGATAAGGACTCTAAATTATTGGGCTATCCAACAATCCGAAAATTGGTAAAAACGCTTCCGTCTGAATTCCGTTATCAGTTAATTGAGGAGATTCTCCCTTTTTTTCCTGTATATATGTTACTAGATATGGAGAAAACTTTACCCTCAAAAATAAGAAAAATTCTTGAGGAAGCCACTGAAAGAGATACATTAAAACAGTGGATAATAAAAAAACAACAAGCAGGTTTTTTTTCTGATATTCCCCCCGCAGCAGAAGTAGATGACTTTATGATTGAAATTGTTGAAAAAATCAAAAAGAAAACTGGAAGGTATTATGAAGATTTCTTTTTAAGAGGTTCACATTATGGGAAAAGATTCTCTAGATATATTGCTAAAGATTTAGTGAAAGAACTTCCTCCTGAATTTAGACAAAGGAATGGGGCTAAAGTAATCTATAAATCTGCTCCTAGAGAAATTTAAGATCAATAGCAATTGTTAGAACTGTATGAAAATCTTCATGAAGTTTCTGAAAACAAGATGCTAACGGAGCCTTAAAAGCATCTAAACCTCCAATAATTTTATAATTTGTACCATCAAATATTACTTCAACTATAGGAATTTCTTGTGAATTAGTATGTTCAATTTCAGATGTATTTAAAAAAACAACTTGAATTAAGGGCAATGAAGATTCATTAGTAGACACAAATTATTCCTCTTAATACTACTTCAGTTGGTGTTTAATAGCAATTGCTATAAAAGTTCCCTGTTTTACAAAATATCTAGAATGGGAAATTTACATTAACGGGTTATAGCTTTTTAGAAACCCTCTAAATTCTGTTCATTGATCTTCAGAAGGTATTTCATCTAGTTGGCATTGTAACAACTGGCAAAGTTTTTTAGTTTGACCAATTGTTAAGGTAGGTATGGCTTTTGACGTTTCCCAATTAGACACTGTTTGACTGGTAACACCTAACTCACTAGCCAGTTTTTTTTGAGTTAAGCCTAGCGACCTTCGCCTTAACAATAGCCACTCACCTAAACCAACTTTCAATCTCAATACCCAATTCAATAGATTAATCATAATCTCCTACGGGTACTAAATTACGTTTGGTTGACTAAAATAAGAATAGCATAATAAAAATGAAATTGATAATCTAAAATAGATTTATACAAAATCGATATTTTTTATTGATACAAATAGCACCTCTGCCTAGTTTAAGGGGCAGAGGTGCTACGACTGGGAAGAATTATTATAAGCTTCTCAAGAATAATCGAGTTTACTTCGTGTATTTCACAGGGAAGTGGTGTATAATTACCACTGTGAAAGTTTAAATGTATAATAGAAATGATAGCACAAACGATGTCGTTTGCTGCGCCTAATTTGTATGGCGCAGAAATGCAGCCCTGTAAAGACTGCATTGCCGGAACCGTCCTCAAAAACGATGCTGTAAAACAGCTTGAGGAGGTGTAGTGATGTTTCCAAAGTACAGCATTGTTAATTACGTCGAATTTGGCCGTGATTGCCGCGAAAAGAAAGCCACCTTACCAAGCAAGGAATGGAAGCAATTCAAAGACCGTTGGGGGGACTTAGTGGAGCAATCCATAAAAATAGCAGATTGGTGGGAAAGGTTAACCAAGGAGTGGCGAGAAAAAATCTCAGAACTTCCCTTCGACATCATTGATAGAAGTGGTTTGTCGAAACTAACGCAAGTGCCCTTCGATGCCATCAACGAATGGTACAGTAACATTAAGGCATCCTTAGACGAACAGGGATATCTTCGTTGCAAAGATTTAGGAGGCATGGCCTCAGAGTTCATATTCAAACCCATTACCCACCTCAAACTAGGTGACACACTCACAGAAGAGGATTTGAGCTTCGTTAGTGAAAAATATCAGTTAACCCCTGAACAACTCGATACCTTAAAAAGTGAAATCTCAGAACTGGATTCTAAGCCTCTGGTTGAACATCTGCTCAAAGCATTGAAAAAGATGCAATTAGATCCGTTCCTTATTCTATTAAAAGGAGATCGCCAAATTTGGAAGCTAACCTTGCAACTTGAAGAGGAGCAATCTCAACGAAAGCAACTAGAACAAAAGTATCAACAATACCAGGAAAAGGTAAGCCAAGAAATAAAACAAGCTTTACAACAACAAGCACAATTCTATGAGTCCAAACTCCGAGAGCATGAGCAAAGGATAGCCCAATTAGAAAAGTCGAAGCAAAAAGCCAAGAGTAAGAACAGAAATGCTCTTGCAGTAGTACAAGGACTAGAAAAGTTGACGGGGTGACAAGAGTTGGAAAAAACGGATCAAATAACGGTTTCAGAATCTGAGTTGACTAAAAAATCAACCCTCTTAATAAGTAGTGATGATAATTAAGCGGTTTATGATAATCTAGCTTGATATAATGATGGCGAAGATTATCGACTTAATTTCTATCAGTTTTTAATTTCAAAAATTGGACATAACAAACTGAGCAATTAGTCTTGATTGCTCCCCTTTTTTAGTATATAATTAGGACAGAAACTAAAAGATTAACTAATAGCAGTTAAAGCTTTTAATCCTTGTTTATACTCATTGGTTTTATGCCAATTTAATTTCATCAATTCTTCGGTTATACCAGAACAAAAATCCCAAGCTAATACCCAACTCTGTCCATACAACCCCACCCAGAAGTCGCTATGTCGTCTTACCTGTCTTTTCGGTTCAGTTAGCCTAGAAATATATTTTTGATAGCCTTTATTCTTGATTGACTTACCTTTTAAAGCTGAGGCTGTGTAAGCGATCGCTATTAATAAAATTAGGTTAGTAAGCCTGTGGGTATTCGCTTTGCTCCCTTCAAGGTTATAGCCACCACTTTTATAATCTCGGAACATGGCCTCAATTCCGCCCCTCATTTTATAATAGTTTATTACTTCTGATGGGTCATCTAAATTGGTGATAATAAACCAAGGTTCTTCTTCACTATGGTTTTTATATTTCCTCTTTTTATAAGCTAATACATTGAAGCGACCAAACCCTTTCTTTTTGGTGACAAAAATGTTTTTTTCAAAAACTTTTACTCCTGGGGTTAGTTCTAAATCTTGAAACCGTTTCTCGTTTTTCTTACTCCTTCTAATATAGACATCTTTGCGCTCTCGAAAAGCAAAGTAGATGGGATTTTTAGCTGTTCGATTTCGTTGCTTTAACCAATATGATAATTCTACCCCATGAAATTCTCTATCTCCTAAAATTAATAATTCATAGTGAGAAAATAATCTCAAGACTGGTCGAATTAAAGCTATTTGTTCTTTAAGGTTGCTGCTACCTTTTTTCTCTAAAATTTGCCAGTAAATAGGTAGCGATCGCTTTCTCCAAACAACACTAATCATGAACACATTTTTGTCTTGCCACTGAGTTCTATCTAAAACTAAAGTTAATCGACTTCCTGGTTTAAACTCCCGTTCTACTATTAATTTTATTAGAGGAAACCAAAATAAGACAAGGCTTAAGCACGGTTCAACTAAAAATCTTTGAATCTTTTTTCTTCGACTTTGATGTAAAATAGGAATAGGAAGATAAGCTGCTAACCTTTCTATTCTAACCTGTTTATGAACTTGTAAAAGCCATACTAATATACGTAAAAGTAAGAACTTACTTTTTGATAATGCGTTCTGTAAATAGTCCTGATAGAAGGGCAAAAAGTCCATAGTTTATGATAAAAGATAATTATGTAGAACAACTCTTTTTATCATTTTTCTGGAGATAATTGCTGTTCATTTCTAACCATTAGAGATTTTCTGCTCTGCCTAGACTATTTGTACTATTTACTCTAGGGGCAAAATTCATTTTAAAAAGCGATCGCTGATCTCTAAATCCCTCATGGTGAGCCTTTTCCAACTCTTGTCACCCCGTCAAGATAATTGCTTAGAATTCAGTTCAAAATTAGTTAACCCTCACTCTTTTATCTTTTCAGGTTGAGATTATGTCTTGCAACCCCGTTATAAGTTCATTTGTTTGCTCAATTGGTTCTAGGGGTTTTCCAAGTCATAATCTTTTATGCTACAAAAAATTTCAGCAATGTGGGTTGAAAAATAATAATCCCCACACCCTGTATCAAATCTAAAAATTGCTTGGTGCAAGATGTGAGTTATATCTATTATTTTGTTTTTGTTCTAGTAGGATGCAAATAATGAACAAATAGTAGATTGATGAGCTAGTGCTCAACTATTTTGACTGTTAACTAAAGCCACCCCATGAGAAGTTCCTAATCGAGTGGCACCTGCTTCTATTAAAGCGTAAGCCTGCTCTAAAGTTTTAATGCCCCCTGATGCTTTAATACCGACTCTACCCTCAGCAATGTTATTAAGATAGCGGACATCAGATACCGTTGCCCCTCCAAACCATCCACTACTGGTTTTCAAATAATTTGCCCCTGCATCCATAGAGATTTCTGCGGCTAACTGCTTTTCTGTATCCGTTAATAAACTGGTTTCTAAAATAACTTTAATGGTTTGTCTGGTTGCTTCACAAATGGCTGAAATTTCGTTATAAACGGCCTCAGAATTTCCTGCTTTTAATAAGCCCAAATTGATCATCACATCTAGTTCCCTTGCACCATTTTCGGTTGCTTCTTGGGCTTCATATAGCTTCACAGCAGAGGTATTTGCACCAGTAGGAAAGCCAATAACAGTACAAACAGTAATTTTTTGGCCATGAAGCAACTTAACTGCTTGAGAAACAAAACTGGGATAAACACAAACCCTTGGGAAGCCAAACTGTTGTGCTTCATAACAACATTTTTCTATCTCTTCTGGTGTAGCAGTGGGTTTGAGTAAAGAATGATCAATATAAGTAGCAATATCAATGGTGAAATCTTTTTCTATCATGTTACTTGTTAAATAGGAATAACTTATAATTAAGGACTGAACAAATAATGACTTGACTATTCTTCCCAAATTCCTAATTCCTTTAAGCCATTACGTAAATTATCGGCTGCAACTTGATTATTTTGTGATTCATATAAACTGACAGCTTTCTTAAACGCCTCGTTACTTTCAGGAAGTTTTTTCAGCTTAAATAAAACTACGGCTAAATTTTGATAAGCAGCCGCATAATTGGGACTTAAAGAGATTAATTTCTCATAGATAGCAGCAGCATCGGCTAACCTTCCCATACCACTCAAAGTCATAGCAAAATTATAATAACCTGTGATAAAACTAGGGTCAATTTTTAGGGTCGTTTCATAAGCTTGCGCTGCACTTTTTAAGTCTCCCATGCTTTGGAGAACAACACCAAGATTATTATAGGAACCTAATTTTAAAGGACCCATAATAGGTTGCTCAATGGCTTTTTGATAATGTTTAATTGCTTTCTCTTGTTCCTGCTGTTTAGTCAAGAGATTCCCTAAATGATAATGCAGTTCGTATATAACATGACTATCAGCTTTGTTAGATTTTAAGCCCTGTTTTAATAACTTCATCCCTTGTTTTTCCTTACCGATTTGAGCATATAAGGCCCCCAATTTACTACAGGTATAGGGATCATTGGGATTTTCTTTAAGAAAGCCCTCCATCACTTTTTGTGCCCTTTCATACTTATTTAACGAAGCGATCGCTCCTGGTGTATAACCATAATGAAACACGGTAATGGCAGGAAGATCAACAATTTTCCAATGGGTTTCTTTTTTCAATAAGTTGGCGACACTATCATCAATGATGGCATGGTAGGGGCGTGAAAAATTAACCTCTGGATGCTTGCGAAATAAACGAGAAACTAAAGAATAAGGGGACTGAGATGATCCGATCTCATGGCGTATTAAGTTAACTACTAAATTCTCATCTTGGGCGATTGCTTCTTTGATTTGCGGAGCAACTTTTTTATTTAAAACTTCGTCGGCATCGAGAACTAAAACCCAATCTCCTGTTACATACTTTAACGCTTCATTGCGCACCTCTGCAAAATCGTTAGTCCAGGCAAAGGTAGGAACAACAGCCCCAAATTGTTTAGCTATTTCAACGGTTTTATCCTTTGAGCCTGTATCCATAACCACCATTTCATCAACAATGCCTTGGACACTTTCTAAACATTTGGATAGGATTGCTTCTTCATTTTTAACGATCATGCAGAGGCTAAGTTTGGCCATATTAACTCCCAATATTTCGCTTACTTACGTTGGGGAAAGCGATCAATTTTCGCCATACCATAAAAAATTAGTTCTTTTTTACGGATACGAACTCGATCCACTCTCAATTGTGTTCCATCCAACGCAAATTTATCTAAGTCTAACAAGTTATTTACATGATCAATCAAAGCCTTTCCTAAATCTTTTGCTTTTTCGTCTCCCTTATAAGTGACATTAATAAATCTAATCTTGCGACGTTCCTCTACATCGACTTCTGATGTCATATCAAGGTTAATGGTTTCATTACTGTTGCCTAACTTAATTTGACTTCTAATGGTTAAGGATTTGTCGTCGTTGACTAACATTTCTGTATTCTCGAAGTTCAAGGCTTGTCCTTCGTACTCCAAACGTTGTAGCTTTTCCACCACAAAGGGGGTATTAAAAGACGTAGTTAAATCATCTTCTGTGAGAACAACCCGCATAGTCGCTTGAGTGGGTTGTCTAAGTTTAACTTGTCCTTTGAAAATGGCACTGAAGTCGATGGAAACTGCTTGCACATAAAGTTCCATCCCTTCGATGCGTAGGCCATTGTACATCAACATTCCATTGCCAATGAAGTCAAAACCGTCCACACTGCCTTGTAATAACTTGGCAACCGGCTCGGCTCTAACCATCGCTTCTATTTTACCGGTTCGCTTGAATAAAGCGGCGATCGCCGTACTAACGACTTTGCTGACGATTTGATCGCCACCTTGATTGGGGAAGGGAAGGGTTCCAAACACAACTGCTGTCATTTCCATTATTTGGTGGTACGCTATCTCATCTTAACATTAAGAAATATTAAGTGCCGTTATATTTCTTTACATTATCAAAACTAGATAGCCATTACGTGATAGTCATTTTGTATTATATCAGAGTTATCACCTAGAACAAAAATCATCAAAATCGGTAATTTTAATCTTTATTTTCCCAAGCTTTTGCAATAGCTAAATGAATTTTTAAAAACTGTTCTAAAACTTCAAAATGATCATATTTTAAAGATGCAAAAAATATCACTCGATAGTTACAAAACTATAATAAAACCACAAAAGAGACGCATCTTCTTAAAGATAAATTGGAAAAGTTTACGATGATAATTATGATCTGTTATGAAGAATATTAAAGACAAGGTATCGGTTGATTTAACGATTTACCTTAGCACCATCTGTATCGATAGAAAGCGAGCGCACATCTGCTACTATATTCAGTTGACTCCAAGCATTTTTCATGGCATTTTCAACCGCTTGAATGTTTTCCGCACTGGTTAACGCTAACAGGGTTGGGCCTGCTCCACTAATGACCATACCATAAGCCCCTGCTTTTAGGGCTGATTCTTGAACAAACTCATAGCCTTCAATGAGTCCTTGGCGATAGGGTTGATGGAGTTTGTCCCTCATGGCTTGGTTTAGCCAGTTTCCGTTCCCTGTTTCTAAGGCCCTAATTAACAATCCCATACGGGCAATATTAAAAATAGCATCCTCACGAGGTAGGCTTTTTGGCAGGATGGTTCTAGCTTCTTCAGTGGATAATTCAAAATTTGGGATGGCGACAATGGGAACAAGATCACAATGCCAAGGAATTTGGCATATTTCCCAGTTTCCAGGTTTTCCCACCGATAATTGACAGTTGCCTAGTAGGGCGGGAACCACATTATCAGGATGGCCTTCTAAATCAATAGCCATTGCCATTATTTCTTTGATAGAAAAAGGTTGCTCGATTAATTGATTAGCTCCCATCAGCCCGCCAACAATAGCAGTTGCAGAGCTCCCCAACCCTCTGCCTAGGGGAACCCCTAACTTAATGTTGATAGCAATGTTAGGTAGCTTTTTGTCTAAGTGGTGGTACAAATGAGCAAAGGCTTGATAGATTAAATTGTTGCGATCGCAACTGACTCGATGGGCTTCTGTTCCTGCCACTGTAATTTTGAGATCGGCGTCAACCCCTTCTAGTCGAGTAAATTGGAATTGATTATAGAGGGTGAGGGCTGCACCAATACAGTCAAACCCTGGTCCCATGTTAGCAGTAGTTGCGGGGACAGTAATGGTAATAGTGGACATAGGAAGGGACGACTTTCAAAATTATCGCTTTATCTTATCGTAATTATCAACAATTTTGCCAAATTTTAATTATTTTTACTGTTTTAAGGAACCTTTGGTAATCTTACTTTAGATAAATTCAGGGGATCACCTAGAAAAATTCAGACTATTTTTGAGGATATTATAACTCAGTTTTATCCTGAGTAAATTGATCAAACTTTGGTATAATCACCGAATACATTTCAAGGGAATCATCATGAAAAAACAGTCACCATGTCATTACTGCGAAGGAAAAGGATATATAGAAATCCGAGATTGTACTGGAGAAATTCAAAGAGAAGAAACCTGCGTTTTTTGTGGAGGAATGGGACAAGTAGATTCCCAAAAAGTTGCTCATGATAACCTAGGGAAATCAATTAATTCTCCGCAGAATTTATATACCGCAAATAAGCTTCAACAAACGAATCTAAATCTCCATCCATCACCCCAGTAATATCAGTAGTTTCTATATTGGTTCGTAAATCTTTGACCATTTGATAGGGATGGAAAACATAATTACGAATTTGGTTTCCCCAAGCAGCTTCTACAATATCCCCACGGATTTCAGCAATCGCTTGCGCCCGTTGTTCTTGGGCGATAATTAACAATTTTGCTTTTAATAAAACTAGAGCTTTCTCTTTATTTTGAAGTTGAGAACGTTCTTGGGTACAACGCACAGCAATACCAGTGGGAAGATGAACAATACGCACAGCAGTTTCTACTTTGTTAACATTTTGACCGCCTTTTCCTCCGGAACGAGAGGTGGTAATTTCTAAATCTTTATCAGGAATATCTACTTTAAGATCGTCTTCCTCTAATGCTGGCATCACTTCGACTCCAGCGAAACTGGTTTGACGTTTTCCATTGGCATTAAAGGGAGAAATTCTTACCAGTCGGTGGGTTCCTTTTTCTCCTTTTAAATAACCAAAAGCATAACGGCCTTCTATTTCCAGTGTAGCTGACTTAATTCCTGCTTCATCTCCTTCAGAAAGTTCTGACAAATGGACTTTATACCCTTGTTGTTCTCCCCAACGAGTGTACATTCTTAAAAGCATTTCGGCCCAGTCTTGAGCATCGGTTCCCCCGGCCCCTGCATTAATAGTCAAAACTGCTCCTTTTGCATCATAAAGACCAGATAATAATTGCTGTAGTTCCCAACGATCTAAATGATGGTTTAATTGGATGATATTGTTTTTTGCCTCTTCACGGAGGGTACTATCGTCTTCTAATTCTAATAATTCGGCGATGGCTCTGGTATCTTCCAATTGAGCACACCATTGTTGATACTGCTCTAGTTGTGACTTAAGATCATTTAATTGTTGTAGAGTAGCCTGTGCTGTTTCCGAGTTATCCCAAAACTCAGCTTGGGCCGCAGTATTTTCCAGGTCTTGAACATTGGCTTTTAAGGCAGGTAAGTCAAAGGTAGTCCTGGGTTTTTCCCAGGCGCGAACCAATTAATTCAATTTCTCGTTTGAGTTCTGTTGTTTCCATAAAATTCTGGTAAAAATTGTCTAGAATCTATTGTTACGACGACCACCACCACTACGAAAGAGACTATTATTGGGTAAGTTAACAACAAAGCTACTCAAGCCTAGCACATCTCGAATCGGCTGAGTAATGACCCTAAAAGCGGCCAAAACCTTACCCAATAGAGTACGACTGACAACAACCACATCCTCATTCCGTAGGGTAACATATTGGGTCACGTCTAAGTTTTCTACCGTCTTAATGGCATTTAATCCCTGTGTTACTACTCTACCCTGTTCAGGGTCAAATCTAAGTAGGGTTACTTCTTCTTTGGTGATTAAGGGAATACTTGGGGGTAAATTAGCGGCCAAATCTAAAAAGGTACTCCCAGTCCTTAAAGTTACAGTCCGAATGGCCAAACCGATCGGATTAGTAGGGGTCAAGACTCGCACGGTAATCGTCTGTTCGACTAGGTTAGTTTGACCTATCAAGGTACGATCATAGTCTTTTTGTCTTGGATCTAATCTAGAGACAATAATAGTGTCTCCTCCCTGTAAACGAAACTCTGGTAAGCGTGTTCCTGCAATCAAGGGGGTATAAAGATCGACTCGTTCTTCAAGCACGGTTCCATCCACTAGAGGACGACGAACAATGATTGACCTTAAGTCTGCTTCAGGGGTACTTCCTCCTACCCCTGCGATTACGTTGTTGAGTGTAATCCCCGGTCCAAAAAAGTAATACCCAGGGCGGCTAACTTCCCCTAAGATGGTCAGTTGAACAGGACGAGCTTGGGCTAAACTAGCTATGACTTCTGGTGTTTCTTGTAGGTAACGTCTTCCCAATTCATAGGCGACTTTGGTTTCCACTTCATCTAAGGTGAGTCCAACAATGGAAATTTCTCCCAGAAAAGGAACACGAATTTTACCTTCGGCATCAATTAAACTTGAAAAATTAAATTCAGGAAAGTCTGTTACACCTACACTGACACCATCTCCAATGGCTAAACGATAAAGATTAAATTGTTCTGATGTTCTTACATCAAACAGAGGGGGTTGAGCATTTCCGGGAGGGATATCGGTTTCTCGAAAAGTTGTCGGTGGAGACTGAGAAAGAATCAAAGGTTTTTTATTACCTTGAGCTAAACTAGGGGAGACCAAAACTCCTTGTATTAAACCCCACAAAAAAATGCTTTGAGAGCAACCATAAAACACTGAGGCTAACAAGGATAAGCTAAACCTTGTGTTTAGGAATAGTTGGCCTTTCTTTTTGCTAGTTACCATAGCTTTCTCTTTGAAACACTCTTGACTACACCACATAACCTATAACTAGAGGATTGATTTGACCTTTCCAAGCCTTACAATAGCGAGGATTCTTTAAGAAGGTAAAACCAGCAAACAGTAAAAAACTAACGCACCTTGGGAGATGTTCATTGCCCTAACTCTCTCGCCTCCAAAGAGGTTTGAGTATACTTTTGTGGCAACTTAATTGTTAGCTGTCTTTATTTGTTTTATTTAGCTCATTCTAAACCCATTGCTTGTAGAGGCTAGAACTAGAAATTTAACTAGGGCCTCCTGCTACTGGGAGTTTCACCCAGGTCTAGAAGTCACTGCGATTTGCGAACGTAAACACCCTAACACAATCTCAAGTCCTGCTGCCAGGAAGGGATTTGGGTTCCAAAATTTCTGACTTACGTATATCACTAAAAGCTATTATTGTCAAATACTTGCAAAAATAATTTACATTTGTTAACATAATTTTGTAAAGGTTATCAAAAAACCTTTGTTACCAATGCTTGTGGAGTGATAAGCCATGAATAACAACAAATACATAAAGAGAAATGCTTCAAGCAAGAAGCAAGATGAAGGAATGAGTTTATTAGCCCTGTTGTTTTTTATGATGGGAGCAGTAAATGTTTATGGACATTTACAAGGTAGTGATAATCAAGTCACTACTAATTCCAATAACGATATGGGCAGTTTGTTCAAAATTGCTGTCTTTGCGATGTTTCTAGCGGCAATAATTGAAGTTTTTGTCATTTAGTATTATATCTAAGCTTAAATTACTTGGTATTCTCTAGTAACAAGGTAGTAGATAACAGGATGTATTTTTTGATTATTTTTCAAGATTAAAACCGATAAGCTTAACCTTAAAAACACTGTTAGATAAGTTACATGGACGACAGTAGAACCTGTAACTTGTTGAAATAATTGTCGTACAAAGCCTCAAAAAAGTTTTGCTTAATGATGCTATTTGGCATCAATTTACGGAATGGTTAGAATATTTTGGGGTAAGAATGGGCAGGTTAGGGAAGTAAGAAGTTTCTCGCTAAGCTTCGGTGCCATAACACAGAAGTTGTTTTTGAGACAGAAATTTATAGGCCGTCTCAAAAACTATGGTTTCCTTTAATTAATAAAACTAATGATGATGATGACCATTTCCATGATCATGATGATGATGGTTAACGTCCAGATTCCCAACTGCTAAAGAAGGATTAACTGTTAAAGCTGCGGCTGATAATAACTCGGCAATATGAGAATCTGCCCATTTTGCAGCCATTTCACAAAATTCTGGCTCATCATTAACACAAGGCATTTGTACATAAGTTATATCAGAATGTTTCTTATGCAAATGATGGATAATGTGTTCCACATCTAGAAGGGTTTCATGATTTTCTGTCGCAAACCCAATGGGCATAAAAATAATCGCTTTTGCCCCTAATTCCATTAGATTTTTAGCTGCTAATTCTGCATTGGGTTGTGTCCATTTTATTAAAGGAGTTTGATGATTTAACCAACCCACAGAAATTAAAGGGTAACGGTGAATTAGTCTTTCTCTGACCAATTCATATAATATCTGACTTTCATCAATACCAGAGGTAAATCCTTTAGCTTCATGAGGACAACCATGATTTAATAAAATAATACCAATTTGTGACGGTAGATATTTATCAGCTAAATCTTTAGCAATTTTTTGCTCTACTAATTTAGCCATTAAATCTAAATAGGCAGGTTCGTTATAAAAAGAAGGAATATAACGTAACCCTTTTAACCAATGTTGTGAACCTTCAGTTAAAGATTCTAAAGATTTATTCACCTGTTCAACGGCAATTCCACTGGTAAAAATAGAATCAACTACTAACAAAGGATAGATTAAAATTTTATCAAATCCTTGGTCTTTAATTTCTGTTAACACTTGTTCTGGTAGAAACGGTTTACAGAAGTTAAATGCCTTAAAGACTTGAATGCGATCGCCCCATTTTTCCTGTAATTTCTTTTCAATGGAAGCCCTTTGATGCTCAAAAATATGATTATGAGGGGAAATAAAATGATCGTGTTGATGTTGCCATTCATGAAGATCAAAAATGGCTAATAATTTCGCTAAAGGAGGATAGATCCAAGTAGGAACTGGAGCAAATTTAGCGGTTAATAAATTTAATGCTTGTTCATTATAATTAGCAAAATCTTCGTAACTTTCTACTTCACCATAACCCATCAATAAAACAGCAACGCGATCGCTTTTATTAATGGCTTCTTTCGTGTGAAGATGTTGTGTTTCTGGTGTTGCAACCATGCTTGTTACCTCAACTAGAGTTTCATAATCAGGGGATACACCTTGAAGCACACATCTTGTGATGCTTCATACTAACGGGATATCTAGACAAAAGCCCTTAACTCTCAGTATAAGATACCTTCCCCTAGGGGGGGATAATCATAGGGATCTTAAGATTTGCTATAGAAAATCCTTGCGGGAAAAGAAATGATAGGATGAACAAGATTAGGCATTATTATTGTGGCTGAATAAAGTGCCAACTTGTTAAATTGTAGTCCATCTGAAGTAATCTTAACCTGAGTAAATATAGGGGTTTTAAATACATCATGTCCAACAATAAAGTGGTTCCAACTGCCGAACAAGTTAACCAATGTAAGCAGAAAATTGATGCTTATATTGCTTCGATTGATCAAGATCCAGAACATCGAGATGGGGCTTATCCTTATTACCAATTTCATGAACCTGAAAAACCGATTTATGGCACTGTGATTATGTTTCATGGCTTCAGTGCCAAACCAGAGCAAATGTGGCGTTTATCAGATTATTTATTCCGTAATGGTTTTAATGTTTATCAGGCGGCTTTAGCGGGTCATGCTTTCATTAACCCAGGCAAAAACTGGCCACAAATAGATCTCAAGCCAGAGTATAAAGCTCCTTTAATTGACGAGGTAAGAAAAGACCCGATCTTATCCCAATTATTATCCAATCTTGGTGGACAATCTCAACCATTAAGTTTGCTTCAGAGAATCGGCATTTTTCGACGTATTCTAAGGCTCAATCCTCTACTTTTGAAAGATATGATCGATGCTTTATCTTCCAATAAAGATCCCGATTTTGATAAATATTTTATTTCCTCTCATATGGAGTATTTAAATAATGCCCGTCAACGGCTCGAAGATTTAGCAACTATGCCTGGAGATATCTATACTGTAGGTTTATCGACGGGAGGCTCGGCTGCTTTGGCTTTAGCGGCAGATCAACCAGAAAGAGTCAAGAAAGTTGTTGCCTATGCCCCCTTATTAAACCCTGTAGAGGATCAAGGAAAAGAGTGGCAAATTAGTTTAATTGGGACTTTAGATGTTAAAGAACTTGGTTGGGACCCTAATCTACAATTTCCTCTAGGTTGTTTTAGTGCAGTTAATCGTTTTGGAGACTTTGTCCGTAGTGCAGAGAATGTTAATAAATTTAAAAAAATTCCTACTTTTCTTGTGTTAACGGAAAATGAAGATGCTGCGGATCTAAAAACCAATCAAGACTTTTTTCAAGAAATAGGAGCAGAAGCCAATGGACATTGTTATTTCTTATACGATCAAAGCGATTTAGTTCCTCATCCTATGGTTAGTCCGACAGAAGTTAGTCAAGGGATGACTAACTATTTTTGGCAAAGCTTATATCAAGAAACCTATCGTTTTCTGACTACCGGAGATATTAAGGCTAGTAGTATGGATAAACTAGAACAATCTACCGATCTACCTCTGGTTCCCCCTGTTTAATCCCCTGAAAACAAGTTACCCGCCTACGGAGGCGGGTTAATCAGTGTACAAAGGATATGGACTCCTAGAAATCTAAACGGACTCGGTTAGATAGTGACTAACTAAAGTTTATACAACCCAACAATGCTTATAAATACCATCAACATCCTCTTTCCGACTCAGGCGTTGATCATGGCTATCACCCTAACACCCCCTTAGAAAACTGACCTAAAAAGCTGCGGGCAACACCATCGTGTCTCTTAGGATGCTGGAATCAAAGACATTGCATTGACCGAAGTAGCTGGCACAGACTCCAATCAATTCCTTTTTAAGAAGCTTGGTGTACTTCCTTGTGCCTACTCATATAATAGCACTTACCTTAAAAAACTTGACTATTTTTGTTACAAAACTTGATAATTGGTTGAGGATTGGGATGGAAGTGGAAACAATTTACCTTTTAAAGAAGTAAGTAGGTAGGCATGAATAAAGAAAGCAGAGATAATTTTATTCAAAAGTAACAATGACTGTTTCTTTTTCGGTTTTGGGTAATCCTTCATATTCAGCTAGAATAGTTTTTCCTGTTTCTACTGGTAGCAAAGGTGTAATACTTCCTAATGACAATAAATCCCCTTTTTTCAACATTTTCCCTTGAGATTCTAATTTTTCTTTAATCCAAAACACTACATTCAAAGGATCACCTAGCAAAGAATTACTATTACCTTGAGCAATTATTTTTCCCGACTCATCTTTTAAGGTAACAACAATATTTTTAAGACTATTGTTTTGAATTGTTTTTTTATTTAAGGGTATTACATCACCTACGACACCCAATCTAGCACCGACATTAATAGCAATCAACATTTTTCCATTGAGTTGAATATTTTTATCATAAACTAAATCAGGTAATTCAAGAAAAGGAATAATAGCATCCAAATACTTTAACGTTTCTTCAGGGGTTTTAGCTTCATTAATTTTTTCACTGCTTACTCTTACCATTAAATCTCCTTCTATCCTGGGAATACATCCAAAATTTGCTGGAACTTTTATTCCTGATGGCAATAACATATTTTCTAATAAAGTTCCTAGTACAGGTTGATTTGTTTTAAAAATATCCTGCGTTTTTTTATTAGTTAATCCAGCTTTATAACCTATCAATTCACCTTGATAAGAACTTAGATTACTTATAAATTTTTCTTGTATTATTTGTGCTTCTTCAGATGTAAAGTTATAGTTTAACTCCTTAATTAATCGCTTATTTATGTAAGAGTTGGTAATTTTTTTAGCAATATTTTCAAGAGTAATAGAAGGTAAATTAGTTAGTAAAATAGATAAATTTATGTTACTTTTATTATCAATATTTTTGGGTTGTGCTGTAACCTCAACAAAGGGAAAGAAAATAATAGCCAAGAGAAATAATAACTGTATTTTTTTCATAGATAAGGATTAAAATTGAGACATTTGATACATGAGATAAGATTAAACAGAACAATTATACCTAAACTATCGTCTATAATTGAGTAACTTATAATTTAACATTCTCTAATTATAACCATTCCCTATGTTAAGTAAAAAATTCTCTTTCATTCAAGGTCGTAGTTGGATAATTTTAGCATTAATCTGGTTAGGGACGAATTTCTGCGATCGCTTGTGGTTAAGTTTAGATAATTCTCTTCCTGCTTGGGATCAAAGTAATCACTTAACCAAATCTCTGCAATATTTTTATAGCTTAAATTCACCAGAAATATTCAATCTAGAATGGTGGCGTAATTTTTGGATGTTATCGACAAAATACCCTCCTGTAACCTATATTATTGGGTCATTTTTTCAACAGCTATTTGGCTTAGGTAATGATCAAGCTCTATTATCCAACCTATTGTACAACGCAATTTTAATTATTTCCATTTATACCCTTGGTAAGACCTTATTTAATGCTCAAATTGGCCTATGGAGTGCAGGGTTATCCATGTTATTTCCTCGTTTATACCAGACTAGATTACAATTTTTACTTGACACACCTTTAATGACTTTAACCGTGGCTTGTTTTTGTTGCTTAACCCTTTGGAAACTGCAACACCTGAGAAAAAAGCAATGGTTATGGACTATCATTTTTGGTGTGTTTTGGGGGTTAGCTTTGCTGACGAAACAAAGTGTTATGTTTTTCTTGATAACTCCCTTAGTTTGGCTAGGCATTCATTATTTATGGCACCAAAAATGGGAGAGAATTATACAATTATTGGCCAGCTTTTTATTGTCCAGTTTACTTTGGTTCCCTTGGTATCGAACTAACTGGATTTATTTATTTAGCACCGTTCAAAATTCTAATGGCATTCCTGCAACTTATGAAGGTGATCCCCCCCTTAATACTGTAGCTGCTTGGACTTATTATTGGCAAGATTTACCCTTAGCGATTGGTTGGGTTTTATTGTTAGTTCCTTTAGTTGGTTTCCTATTAAATTTACTGGGAAGATTTCCTACAAAGAAGGAAAATATTGATCATAAAAAATTCATACAAAGCTTTCAGTGGTTAGGAATTTATTTTATCGGCTCTTATTTAATTTGTTCGGCAATTTTTAACAAAGATACTCGTTACATTATGCCTTATTTACCTATTATAGCTATATTTTTAAGCTATGGTTTGGTTCAATGGCGAGGAAAATGGCAACCGATTCGATGGGTGACAATTGTAGTTGCTATTTTAGTGATGATTACTAATTTATTTCCCATTCCTGGAACAGAAAAAATATCTTTGTTATTAAGTCCTGGGGTTTCTTTCCGTCCTCATTTAAATCAAGACATTCCTGTTGAAGATATGATTGAAACTGCCCAAAAAATCACCCCTTATCAAATTGCAAATTTAGGAGTAATTGCTAATACTGATAGTGTCAATCATAATACCCTCAATTATTATGGACAATTGGCTGATTTTCAGGTCTATGGGAGAGAATTGGGAAATAAACAAGACTATATTCAACAAGATAGTCAATCTTTTGATTGGTTTATTAGCAAAACAGGAGACAATGGTTTTGCTAGAGAAAATCAATTAAAATTTGCTGAAACTTTAGATAATAATTCTAACTTTAAGGTAGTAAAAACCTGGGAAATGCCAGACCAAAGTATTGTTAAACTATATCATCGTCAAACCCCTTCAGTAATTATTAAGCCTTTGCAGCAATCTTTTAGTAAAATTCAGTTAGATAAGATAATAATACCTGAAAAAGTTTCTTCACGATTTCCGATTCCTATTACTTATAAATGGTCAGGAAATTGGCAAGATTTAGAACAAGGATTAGTTTTATTATCTTGGTATCCCAAAGAAGTAAATAATAATGATATTACTTGGATACATGATCATGGAATTGGACAAGGAATGTTATGGAATAAGTCATCTGAAAATCTAGGATTTCAAGTAACTGAAAACATGGCCATGCTTCCTAATAAAATTGTGCAAAATGGAGAGTATATTTTAAAAGCAACTTACCTTAATCGGAAGACAAATGAAAATTATAGTATTCCTGTTCCTGATGTAACTTTAATCATTGATAATACTCTCGATAAAAAAGCATCCCCCCAATTAGATTTAGGGACTCAATTGCGTAATGTTTCCACTTATTTAGGACAAGGAATATCCGGATTGGATATGATCTTTAGTAAAGTAGGACGTTTTAATCAATATGATCCCATTCAAGACTATCTCAAACAAACAGAAATAGCCCTAAAATACCGTTTAGATAACTCTCCTAAAAACCAGCAATTAAATTGGACTTATGGGTTAGTATTATCCCAAGTTTTACAAGAAGATCCCCAAGAAGCGATCGCCGCTTTAAAACAACTGATTTATATTGATGCTAATAACCCTTATCATCATGCTTATCTGGCTTTTGTTTATCTTTATAATTGGCAACCAAAAGCAGCAGAAATTGCCTTAAAACCTGCCCTAGAAATGGAGCCGAATCTCAAAGAATTTAAAGCCTTACAAGGTGTTTCTTTCCTCATGCAAGGTAATTTCATAAAAGGTTGGAAACTGTTATCTTAGAGTTAAAGTGATGGGTTAGGGTGCGGATAAACAGTTATGATGTTTGTATCAAAGTTGACTCTGTACCTAGCCCCCCTACTGGACTTTTTCAACTAAAATGAGCTAATAGGAATTTAAGCATCTTGCTCACTCGCTGTAAAAAACATTAAGCAGTATGCTTGCAGTTTGTGAAATCTAATGCACTAAATTAGTTGAAATTGTCAGTATTGAGTAAGCCATTGTAATACTGTCTCTGCTAAGTGAGGATCATCAGGGGAAAAAACCGATAAACCTGATGCTTCTTGTGTAGTAATAACACCAATAACACCCTTAAATTTGGTTAAACTTCTTAAAAGATGAGGGGATAAATTAGACTTACCAGTATCAGAAGCAGAGTCATAAAATAGTAAAATTAAGGTTTTCTCAGAGTAATTCCGTTGCAGTAAATGCCAGTATAAACGAAGTTTGGCTAGGGTTTCTGGTAATCCATGCTCAAACGCTAAATAGTCTTGTTCTAATATTTGATCGTAAATATCAATAGCAGGGGTTTCTGTATCAATAAAACGGCTGCTATCAATGAAAATAATTTCTTTTGATTCTAATTGAGAACTCTGTTTAATTTGTTCTTTAAATTGGTAAAATTTGCTTACAATTTCATTGGTTTTGCTTTTAGTTTGTTCAGGAAATGATGAAGAATTATTAGATAAATCTCGCTGATACCAAGCTTCCTTAAAATTTTCATAGGATAAATGTTGTACACAATGCCAAAGGACTCGATAACTAGGAGAAATGTCAGTTAATGACCTTTCATCAAGGCGATCTCTTAATTGAGTTACCACCTGTTTCATCTGTTGTATGGGTAGTGTTTCAATTAAACTATCAGCAATTTGTTGCCCTAATTTATCACTTTTTTCTATTGGTAACAATTTTATAAAAATTGCAACTGCTTCCTTATTGCCTACTGCAATTTTGCTTAAACTCTTAGCTGCACAACGTCTATTTTCTGAGTTAGAATTGGTTTCTAAAAATCGAATTAAAGCGGCGATAGCTGCTGGATTATCCATGCCGATCTCCCCTAAACTTTCGGCTGCTAAACGACAAATGTCTGGAGAACTATCATCTTGAATTAAATTAATGAGAACGGTTAATGCGTCTAAATTACCTGGGTCTATTTTTCCCAAACTAACGGCGACTTGACGTAAAACAAATTTATCGTTTGATGTTTTTAAAACTTGAGTTAAGGCATTAATAGATGTTGTATTACCTGGATCAATTTTACCTAGGGTTTCTGCTATTTCTCTATAAGCTTCATCATTTTTAAACTCTTCCATCAATTCTCTAGAAATTTTAATAAGTGCTGGATTATCTGGAGCAATTTTCCCTAAACTATCTAAGGCTTCCTTGCGAATTAATAACGGCTCTTCTGGATTAAGTAGTTGTTGTAAAATGGCGATCGCTTCTTCATTATTTGTGCCAATTTTGCCTAAGCTACTAATAGCAATCCAGCGCATATAAATGTCATCGTTTTCCTTGAGCAGATGCACTAAAGCCTTAATAGCCTCAATATTTCCTGGGAAAACTTCTCCTAAACTATAAACTACTTCTTGACGAATGCTTTTACTGGTTGCTGTTTGCATTAACTTAATTAAACCGGCGATCGCTGTGGGATTTCCTGGGTCAATTTTTTCTAAACTTTGTGCTGCCTGTCTTCTAATTCCCTCCTCTTTCGTTGTGCGAATTAACTGCACTAAAATGGCGATCGCTGTTGCATTTTCCTTGCCAACGATTTCTAAACATTCAAAAGTCCGTCGAAGCAAACTGGGTTCTAGTTGACGATGTAATAAACGTATTAATGCTTTGATACCTCGTCCCTGCCCTGGGGCAATTTTTTCTAACCCCAAAAATGCTTTTTGGTATTCTTGATCTGTTGTAGCTGCTTCTAGCCCTTCAACGATGGTACTAATGGCTTTGGCATTGCCGAGATCAATTATGCCTAAGGTTTGTGCTAGTTGCCAACGAAGGGATTGCTTCTCAACCCTTTCAAGATATTGGGTTAAGGCAACTGTAGCTATTTGATTGCCTTTTGCTAAACGTTCTAAATAGGATAACGCTTGTTGTTGTTCTGGGGTTCCCTGATAGTTTTTAAGCAGATTAATGAGATGGTTAACAGCTAGGGGCCGATAGAGATCATTTAAGGCTTTTCTAGCGGCTATGGTACGTAATTTAACCCCATTACCATTGTCTAATACCCATCCCCACAATTTTTCAATGATCGTTTTTGCCAAAGAAGAATTAGGAAAGCTGCATAAGCCTTTAACTGCAGTTAAATGAGCTTTAAACCCATAAAAATTTTCCGGACTGCAGCCATCTTCAAAGGTAACTAAGGCTCTCATTAAGGCTTCTTTGTCCTCTGAGGTAACATCTTCTCGTCCCAACCAAAACAGCAAAATTTGCTGCCATTGATGCTGAAACATCCCTAAATTCCCTTCTTCTCGAAGAAAATACTGCCATTCGTCAATGGCTAAGGCCGCAAAATAATCCTCAAAGGTAGGATCTGAAAATTGATAGTAATTATCTTGATCTTCTTGAGTGCTTAGGCCAACTCTTTTCAACCAATTGAGTTGCAAAGCTAAAGAGAGTAAAGAATCTTGATCTTCAATCAAGCTTTGGGAAATCGCAGACTCCCTTTCCCCTATTTGGCGATGGCTCAAGGCTAACTGAGATAAAAACTGATTTAATTCTTCTTGTTGTTTGGGGTTGGTACTAATGGTTTCTGCTTGCCATTGATAAAATTCATCAACGAGAACACTATAAAGGTTAGCTACTGTGTCTGGTAGAGTTTGGGTTTTTTTTTGCCAGAGACGACATACCAGGGATAAACGCAAAGGATTCGTCAGCCATGACTGAAGATTTTGTTTCTCTGGCTGTTGTAAAAGACGACATAATTTTTTGTTAAAGTCTTCCTCTGTTGGGAGTTTTTGTGACCATGGATAATGGAGACTAAACCATTGTTGAATAAACTTTTCGACTCCAGTTTCCTTTGCTAGAGGGCGTGTTTGATAAATATCAAACTGGGATAAGTCTTGAGGCTGTTTTTTCCAGGTCAAGGTTTGACAAGTTAGGATGATATGTGCATTTCCGATTTCCTGTTGTTGTATCAGTAAGTTTAGGGGAGATACATATTTACGAGGTATTGATTCTACTAACCAATAATCAATGCCATCCGCTAGTAACCAAACTTGCCCATTTTCTAACAAGGCTTTAAAGGAAGCTTGCCATTGCTCTAGGGGTATCTCTTTCTGACTTCGGTAACCTTTAGCGGCCTGATTTAGCCATTTTTTGTGTAAATATTCTTCTACTGTTAGGGTTTTGATCTGACTGGGAGAAACCCAAATAGGTATTTGTTTGGTGTTTTCTAATATCCAATGGGCAATCTTTTGCAAACAAAGGCTTTTTCCTGTTCCTGAGTCTCCAACAATGGCAATTTTCCGTGTGTTGTTAGGATCATTCACCTGAGAAATTGTCTCAAACCATGACTCTTGCAGGTACTCTTCCCCGCTCAATGAATTATATTGACTCATGGGGAGCCCTTGTCTATTCAAATCACTGGTTTTCAAGCTAACACTGCTATGGTTAGCTAACTGGAGACACTCTAAAGAGATATGTAGCTTTTTTGCCTCTTCCTCCCTATGATTCGGTTGGGTACTCATAGGATTAATGGGCAAAGAATACTTCAGCATTCGACGGCTAACTTCTTTCCAGTCTATGCTGAGGGTGAGAGGAGATTCAGAGGATATATGTTGAGTAGCAGGTAAGTGACCTTGGGACATTCTTGTCGCCTAGTTTTATTACTATTTTACCCTTTGCTGTAGTCTTTATTAACATTCATCAAAAGATGGATACACTAAACTAAAAACTGCTTTTAAGCGACAGCTTCAGTGGGTATATGTAGAAAGATTATATTTAAGATTTCTTGTTTATTAAAGGGTTTACTAAGTAACCCAGCCCCCCCAACTACTTTGGTTTGTAAGCGTTCAAACATACCTTGGTTTTGAACCAACAAAATCGTAGGAGATGTTTCTGGAGCAAGAATTTTCCGCAAACGACGACAAATTTCCCAACCATCAATATTGGGCATTTCTAAATCAACAAAAATCAAGTCTGGTTTGTAATGGACTAAGAGGGGGATGGCTTTGCGACTATCGTGAATACCTAGAAATTTATACCCTTGTTTTTCAACAATGTCTTTAAACAACTGACAAGTTTTGGGATCGTCATCAACACAAGCAATTAATTTCTCCTGTGTCTTGACTGCGGTTTTTTTGCCTGATAATGCTAAGGGTTGGGGTAAATCTTCAATTTTCACTAATCCAATCAAATCCAGTTGGACATATAAGCTTAAGGATGAGGTTAACCTTAATAAGTCTTGATTCATGTGAACGGATAAGTCCCTTAAACTCCGATTTCCCTGAATATTTTTGCTTAAAACATCGTATGTTTTTGGGGATGTTCGTTGCTTTAATTCTTCTATACTTTTGATTATCGGTGCTTCGTTAGGAGAGCGATCGCCTAAAGTGGAGCGATGCCAATTTTGCCACATTTTCCAAGTTGCTACAATCATTTGTTGGGGATCAAAAAATACAAAGGGAGAGGAACAAGTTTGCTCTAGATCAAAATGACAAGTAACTTCTCTACTTTGCATTAAGTCAAATAAAATCTCGATGACGATACTGTTAATAATTTCTAATAATTGGGTACGATTAATTTTCTGTTGTTTAAACCAACTACAGAGTACATCGTAATCCCAACCAATGGGGTGATCTTGAATCAAGGAAGCAGCGATATCTCTTTGAATGGGAATGGATTGGAATCCTGAAGCTTTGATTTTGGGACAAAATTCTAAAACCGTTCTTCTCCATCTTCTAACAGGATGAGTTCCCCCATTAGCATAAATAATTCTTCCTAAATACCAATAAATATTTGATTTTTCCCCTTGTGGATTTTGACAAGATATTTTCCCACTAAACTGACTATTCCTTAATTCTTGAAATAATTTTGCTTGTTGATATGTTGCAAAATTATTGAAGTATAAAGGGGCATAATTACAATTTCCCTGTGTCATGGATAGATTGTTTAAAGATGATGAGGTTTTTATTTTTTCCCGCTTAACATAAACCATTAACACGAACCCTTGAATTCATTTGATATCTGTTAGTTAACTTTATCTTGTCATAATTTTGATGCTAACTCGGTGATTTTGATCACACCTTACTAACTCACCGCTAATTATTAATCAAAAGCCCTATTCATGAATAAATAGGGAATCAATTAACTTATTTTTTCCTTTGATTACTCATTAATTAACAAACTTCTGTGTTCATATTTTTCTTGAGAACTTCTAATCCTTTTTTAACCCGACGAGAAACTGTAACTACACTAATACCTAATTGCTCGGCTGTTTCTTTTTGGGTTAAGTCTTTGAGAAAAACAAATTCAAGAATATTTCTCGTCCGTTCTTCTAATTGTTCTAACGCTTGTTGTAGACGAATTTGATCTTCTTGAGCCAGTTGAAAACTACGATAGTTGGCATCAGGAACTAAGTCAGCTAAACTGGTTTGTCCTTCTCCTTCATTACTAATTTTAACGTCTAAACTCATTGGTTCTCTATTCTGAAAAGCAAGTTTTATTTCTTGCCATTGTTTTAGGGGAATTTCTAATACTTGAGCAATTTCTGAATCCGTTGGTTGTCGGTTAAATTTTTCTCTAAATTCTTGGCGAATATTCATCGATTGACGACCTAATTCTAGCCAACGTCTGGGGATACGAACGGTGTATTTTTTGTCCCGTAAATAATGCTGAATTTCTCCCCTAATATAGGGAATAGCAAAGGAACTAAAGGCATGACCTTTCTCAAGATTAAATCTTTCGATAGCACGAATTAGTCCTAAACTACCCACTTGTACTAAGTCTTCATAACTTTCTGGACACTGGTTAACCCAGTGATGTGCTTCTTTGCGAACCAGCCCAAAATTTAATTCTAAAATCTTGTTACGTAGTCTCGTTTGACCTGTTTTTTGATACTCTTGAAACAAATTAAGGGTTTGAAGTTTGACGTTTTCTTTGGTAGTGGTGTACATAGCAAATAAGCACCGTGTTACTGTTGTTGGCAACCAATTGACTATCTTTAGCCTAAAATGAGGGGGATGTTGCTTACAACGGCATTTACACTACTCTTTATCAATTCCTTTAACTACAACTTACTTAGTTATACGGAGAGAAAGAGGGAAATAATTAAAGAAATATTAAGGAATAAATAGTTCTGTCAAATAGCTGTGTTTTTAACTCGGCAAAACCCCCTACTTATGTGGCTTTGCAGTTTGTTAAGTTAGTTGACAAACAAGGGCTTAGTCCAATGATAACAGATGATATTGTACCCCTGTTTCAAAGATTCTCACTCCTCCCCCTTCAGCAATAGTTTGTTTTAAAGCGGGAACATTACTGATGGTAACACCCGCTAAGTAATTAACCCCAAAATCGGCTAATTCCTCTAACCAAGGTAAAGTTGGCCCCATTAATACCACAGTGGCATTTTGAGACAATTCGACGAGACGGGGAAAGGTTTTATTGGGAATGGAGGTAGCGGTTAAGAATACCCAGTCGGACTCAGGTAGCAAATATTCTGAAGCAGTAGCGGGAAAGTCTCCAGGGATGGGGTTCAGTTCAATGACATTAATCTTCATGTCTTTTTCGTATTGTTTTAACCCTGGATAACGACCAATGACGGACACTTGTTTTCCTTGCAGTTGAGGGAGAAAATACTCAAAAACCGATAGGTTAGCTGAAGTGGCCCGAGGAAGGGCGATCGCTTTTTGTATGAGGGGAGAGTTATGATTGATGATAGCGTTGATAGTGGCCATGGCAACGGTTGCTTCATAAGCATCCCAGGATCGCAACCATGATGATAGGTCTTTAACAGGTTTATTAACCAGAGTTCCTGACCAAGATAGGGTACGAGTCGGAATCGCTGGACTCATACATAACCCCATTCCTTCGGCTTTACACAAGGTCCAAGTTAGACCAATGATAATTTCTTCAATGGAGGTATTGGTTTGTCCATAATCTATTAATAAGTTATAAATTTCTTTAGGGTTGATCATTATTTTTTGTTTGTGTAAATGATTGATTACGAAGTCTTTTTGATAGAGGGGAAATACCTGATTCTAGGCGTTTTTTTTCTGCATATTCAAAGCGTCTTTTTACATCCTCATCAATCTCTTGTTTATGTTCCCAATAATAAGCTAATGCTGAATAAATTTGACTCATACTTAAATGAG
>JASJEA010000090.1 GCA_030064935.1 Crocosphaera sp.
ATAAATTATCCATTATCCATTATCCATTATCCATTATCCATTATCCATTCTGATTGACGCTACCTAATTTTATCTACTCCTCATATCCCATCATTTGTAACTGATATAAACTATGATACAAACCCTGTTGACTCAGTAATTGTTGATGGGAGCCAGATTCTACTATTTCTCCTTGTTTTAAGACAATAATTTTATCCACATCTCGAATGGTAGATAAACGATGAGCAATAATCACAGCCGTTCGATCAACTAATAACTTATCTAAGGCTTGTTGAATTAAAGCTTCCGTTCTCACATCTAAACTGGATGTGGCTTCATCTAATACTAAAATATGAGGGTTACGAATGGCAACTCTAGCAAAAGCCAGGAGTTGTTTTTGTCCCCCTGATAAATTGGTTCCTCTTTCTCTGAGTTGGGTATTATACCCTTGGGGAAGGTCTTCAATTAAGCGGTCAACATTGGTTAATTTAGCTGCTTTTTGCACTTCTTCTAAAGGATAATCTTCCCCCAGGGTAATGTTTCGTTTCACATCTCCAGCAAACAAAAAACTTTCTTGTAAAATCATGCCCACATATCGTCTCAAGTCCTTTTTAGCAATATCTTTAATGTCCACCCCATCAATTAAAATTCTCCCTTGAGTGGGTTCATAAAGACGGGATAAGAGACGAACAATTGAACTTTTTCCCGCACCGGTTGGACCTACCAAAGCAACTTTTTCCCCTGGTGCAATGCTAAAGTTTAAACCTTTGAGAACAAACTCATCGGGTTTATAGCCAAACCAGACATTATCAAAGCAAATTTCTCCAAGTTTATCCTCATATTTACGACTTTCTAAAAACTGAATATCTTTATGACTTTCTTTAATTTCTATGGGTTCTTTCATTAACTCCGTAATCCTTTCGATGGCGGTGAAACCAGCCTGAAACATGGTAAATTTATCAGCAAATTGACGCAGAGGATTAAATAAACGTTGAGCATATAAAATAAAAGCAGATAGGGTTCCAAAGGTAATGGCATCATCAATGATTAAACGTCCTCCTAACCACAAAACTCCAGCAATTGCCACTAAACTAATCCATTCTAATGTGGCGGAAACCGCCGAATCATTAAAAATTGTTTTGTTGGTTGCTTGACGATAATCATGATTTATTTTTCTAAATAATTCACTATTAAACTGTTCTCGCCGAAATAATTGCACCACGTTAATTCCGGCGATATTTTCCTGTAAGATAGAATTTAATTCTGATAATTTTTCCCGCCCTTGATAATTTGCTTTTCGATATTCTGCCTGAAAATAGACTATTAATGCTGTGATAGGAACCATCATCATTAATAACATTAAAGCCAGTTTTGCTTGCAGGGTAAACATGGTGAAAATGATTACTAGGATATAGATAGCGTCGCTAATCACCCCAATAGCTCCACTGGCAAATACATCTCCTAATGCTTCAACATCACTGGTTAAACGAGTAATTAAACGACCCACAGGAGTCCGATTAAAAAAACTACTTCCCAAGGAAGTAACATGGGAAAATAAATCTTCCCTAATATTCGCTGTAATATTTTGTCCTAATTTTTGTATAATAAATCCTTGGGATGAGCTACAAACTAAGCGAACAATAATCGTTATCAGTAATAAAATCGTTAGATATTGTAATCCCTTTTCTAAGGATACAGTTTGCAGAAATCCCCAGGTGGATTCTTGACGCAATAAAGAGACTGCCTGCCCGATAACGAGAGGTTGTATTGCCCCTGCAACGGATAAGGGTATTAATAGAACCACAGACAACCATAAAAGGCGAGGATGACGACGGATATAAGGAAGTAGTTTAAGGATTAGCCCTCTATCATTGTTTTTTAATTTCTTGACAGGTGCTTTAAACTGTGGGTTAGGAGAAACGGTCATAATCAAGGAATAAAAATCTTAAATAAAATTTTTTGTGACTCAAAACTAAAGATAACATAAATTACTTTAATCATCAGCCCAGGATGATTATGATTAAAGATATTCTGCAATTAATTTAAGGGTTGATATTCATGAAGTCAGAAGTCAGAAGTGTGAAGTCAGAAGTAAAAATTTAGTGAGGTATTGTAACCGAGCACTAAATTTTTGACCGCTAAAATAAATTTATAGCGGGGATCTTAAACCCAATTCTCACATAGAAAGTAGGCAGTCTTAACCATCACATTATTTACAAAAAAACTTCTGTGCGATGGTGCTCAAAAGTAGTGAGGCACTTCTGACTTCGAGCGGAGCGATAATTCTAAATTCTAAATTTTAAATTCTTATTGACTATGACATCTATTTTAGGTTCTTTAATTATTTTTTGTTTATGTCCTTTATTGGGGGGAGTTCCTTTAATTGAATGGCTAACTTATGGGTTAAAGGGTAAAAAATTATCAACCCTAGGAACCGGTAATGTTTCCGTATCGGCTGCTTTTTATCATGGGGGAACTTTCGTTGGTATTTTAGCAGTATTATCAGAAGCAGGAAAAGGTATTATTGCTGTTTTATTAGCCCGTTATTTTTTTCCAACTCAACCTTTATGGGAATTAATGGCTTTAATCGCCTTAATTATAGGTAGATATTGGATGGGAAAAGGGGCAGGAACTACTAATTTATTTTGGGGAATGATAGTTCATGATTGGGCTGCTACTTTTTTAACGGCATTAATTAGTTTGAGTAGTTTTACTATTTTTCGAGATCGGGTTACAGGGCGTTTGTTTGCCCTTATTTTGTTAGCATTTATTTTAACGGTAAGACATCCTTATGATTCAGGATATATTGGTCTTGCTTGGTTCTTATCAGGGTTAATGGCTTGGATTTTTTATAAGATTCCTGATGATTTATCTTTACCAGAAACTGGAGTCAAATCTTCTTCTAAAACAATGTTTAATTTCTTTCGCGGTGAAAAATCTCTTCTCTCTTTAAATGATAAATTAGATGCTCAAAAAGTGGGCAAAAAAGCAGCTAATTTGGCTTATCTAAAAAGCTTAGGTTATGATGTTCCTAATGGATGGATTTTCTTGCCAGGGGATGATCCTGATCTCTTATTAAACTATCTTGAGCCCAGTTTAGAAAATCCTTTTGTGGTGCGTTCTTCTGCTATGGGAGAAGATACAGAAACTGCTTCAGCAGCCGGACAATATTTAACCTGTTTAAATATTACTAATCAAGGATCTTTAAAAACAGCAATTTTGGATTGTTTAGTGGCGTATAATCATCCCCATGCGGTTAGATATCGTCGAGATAAAGGGCAAGATGATGAGGGAATTACTTTATTAATTCAAAAACAAGTATTTGCTACTTTTTCTGGGGTTGCATTTAGCAGAGATCCAGTTAATCCTCTCAATAATTGTGTCATTATTGAGGCACTACCTGGGGCAGCAAATAAAATTGTTTCCGGAAAAATTACCCCTGAACAATATAAAGTTCAAGTTTATGAGCAACTCGAAAATGATGCTATTAAAATTGAGGATTTAGACAAAAATAAATTGCAAGAAGTTCCCGCATTTATCATCGAAAAAGTTGCCATATTAGCCAGGGATTTAGAAACCTTATATCATGGGATTCCCCAGGATATAGAATGGAGTTATGATGGGGAAAATTTATGGCTATTACAAACAAGAACTATTACTAATTTAAAGCCTATTTGGACACGAAAAATTGCTTCAGAAGTTATTCCTGGAGTGATACGTCCCCTAACTTGGTCAATTAATCAACCGTTAACTTGTGGGGTATGGGGGGATATTTTTACCCTAGTTTTAAAGGAGAAAACAGAAGACTTAGATTTTAATCAAACGGCTACCTTACATTACCAACAAGCTTATTTTAATGCAACTTTATTGGGAAAAATTTTTAGACGCATGGGGCTTCCTCCAGAAAGTTTAGACTTTTTAACCAGAGGAGCAAAAATGACCAAACCCTCCTTATTATCCACCTTGAGTAATTTACCTGGTTTATTAAGGTTATTCAAGAAAGAATGGAGTTTAGAAAAAGATTTTTATCAAGATTATAAAAGCACATTTAAGCCACAATTAGAACAATTAAAACAGCAAGAGATTAAAGACTTATCCCCTGAACAATTATTGCAACAAATTGAAACAATATTGTTGTTACTAAAATCAGCAACTTATTATAGTATTTTAGCCCCTTTAAGTTTAGCATTAAGACAAGCTATTTTAAAAGTATCCCCTGAAAGACTTAACAACAATGGGACTCCAGAAATTGCTGCTTTAAAATCTTTAGAAACATTGGTTAATCAAACGAATTCACTCATTAATAGAGAAGAAATCAATAACTATCAGCACTTGTTTTCTATTTTAGAAATAACTCCATCAGGTCAAGAAATTATTATAAAATTGAATCAAGTTATAGAGAATTATGGTTATTTAAGTGATGTAGCTACAGATATTTCTGTTCCCCGTTGGGGCGATGATCCGGAACTGGTAAAAAAACTCTTTACTCAACTAATAATTAATAGTAATGATATTAATCATAGTCCTAAAAATTATCAAAACAATTGGCAAACCAAGGAAGTTCAAAAACGACTTGATTTGAAAGGAAAAATAACTGAGGTTTACTCCCAATTTTTAGCACAATTAAGATGGTCTTTTCTCAGGTTGGCTGACTACTTAATAGAGCAAAATATAATCAATAATTCTCAAGAGATTTTCGACTTAACTTATGATGAAATACAAGAAGAAATTAAAGCAATAGATAATAATAATAAATATAAAATAAAAGATCTAATATCTCAAAGAAAACAAACCTTTAAAATCAATAAATCTCTAAAAAATATCCCTTATGTAGTATATGGAAATATCCCCACAATTATAGAACCAAACTCACCTATGTTAATCAAATCAAGTCATCAATTACAAGGAATTGGGGCCAGTTTCGGAACAGTAGAAGGATACGTCAAAATTTGTCATAATTTTCAACAAATAACAGACCTTAAAAAAGACAGTATTTTAGTTGTTCCCTATGTTGACTCAGGTTGGGGGCCGCTATTAGCAAGAGCAAATGGTATCATAGCAGAAGTAGGTGGTGCCTTATCTCATGGTGCTATTATTGCCCGCGAATATGGTATTCCTGCAGTCATGAATATTGACCATGCTACTGAATTATTAAAAGAAGGCCAACGGGTAAAAATTGATGGGCAGCAAGGCACGATTGAGATATTAGAGAATTAATTCTGAAAATTATGATTAAATCGCTCAAAAAAAACTTTAAAATCAAAACTTTTATCAAAAAACTTAATCAATTTGACTGGATAGTTATCGGTTGTATCTTAATACTAATTTTCTCTATAGCAACCCTATTAGTGAAAGGAGAACAAGTTCCCTTACAGGTTAGCTATTTTAGTTGGCAGGGTAGAAAAGTTGGCGTAAAAGATAAAAGCTTTACCCTCAGTTTTAATCGCTCCGTTGATACCAATAGTGTTGAAAAAAATCTTATTATTGAGCCGCCCCTACCAGGAAGAATTGTTTGGCAAGGAAGAACATTAATTTATACCCTAAACGATCTCCCAATTTATGGGACTAACTATCAGATAAAGTTAGAATTAGAAAATGTTCAGCCTAAGAATGAAAGTCAAAATCGAGAATCATCCCTCAATTCATTTAGTAGTTTATTTAGTACCCGTGACCGAGTTTTTGCCTATATTGGGATCGAAGGAGAAGAAAAAGGACGGTTAATATTATACAATCTTACCAATCTCAATCAAAATCTTAATCAACCTAAAAAAACAATTTTAACCCCTCAGGATTTAGTAGTAACAGATTTTAGAATTTACCCTGATAGTGAGAAGATTTTATTTAGTGCATTTGAGCCAACTTTTCGTAATCAAGGATTAGCGAAACAAGAACTATATACCGTAACAACAGGGTTTAATCTATCTCCGTTGAAAAACAATCCTCCCAGAGCAGGAAAATTAAAACCAATTCTCGATGCCAAAGAATATCAAAATGTTAGTTTTGAACTCTCAAAAAACGGCCAAAATATCATTGTTGAACGAGTTAATCATGAAAACAAAAATGATGCCAGTTTGTGGATGATCAAAGAAAACGAGCCGCCTACACCTTTAGGAATTCCTGGTTCAGAATTTGCCATTTCTCCTGATGGAAAACGTCTAGCTGTTACTCAAGAAGGGGGGATAAGGATGGTTCCCTTGGGAGCCAATGGGGGAACATCTCGTATTTTTCAGAATTATCAAAAAAGCCTCGGATTTTCTGCCAATGGAGAAAAACTCTTACTCCTTAAAGATAATATAGATTACACTCGTTCTCTAATGATGGTTAACATCGAAGGGGAAACCAAAGAACTCTTTCGGACTCCTTATCCCGTTTTGGATTGTCAATTTGAACCGAGAGATGAACAGGATATTTACTGTTTAAAAATAGATGTCATTCAAGAAGAAAGAGGACAATATCGCGAAGAACCCTTTTTATCGGTCATCAATACCGAAAAAGGCACAGATTTACCCTTATTAGCCTTACCTAATTATCGAGATGTGGTTTTGAGTATGTCACCAGATGGGGTAGGATTATTGTTCGATCAAGTTGTGACTAAAGTAGCCCAGTCAGGCTCAGATTTACTGACAACCCAAAAGCAAGCCATTGCTGATGGGCGAGTCTGGTTACTGCCCCTACCCGATTTAAAAGAAACGAACCCATCTTTAAAGATTCAACCACAAGAATTGATTTTTGGATTTAAACCTCAATGGTTACCATAATCGAAAAGGTGACCTGAAAATAGCAGGAGTGATCTCTTTGTGTTTAAGATAGAAACAATAAATTTTAATTCTACGACTAAATTTAAAAAATCTTATGCAGATTCCCATGTCTAGTAAATTAAATCATCCCCTTCCTTGGATTTTAGCCATGATGACAGGGGGATTGCTCCTAGTTGGGGGATTAACCTATCGAATGGCAACAACCCCCCTTACCCAAAGCGAAATAGACAAAATTACAGTCGTAGCCAAACGAGAAACCCTAGCGGTTGACATTGAAGCCAGCGCAGTAGTAGAACCCATTGAAAGTGTTAATATTAGCCCCAAAAATCCAGGGCGACTGGTAGAATTGCGGGTAGAACAAGGAATGACGGTCAAACAAGGACAAATTTTGGCCTTGATGGAACATACAGAAATCAAAGTAGAAGGAAAATTTGCTGAAGCTAACTATAATCAGGCGATCGCCGAACTAGAAGCGGCTAAAGTTCGTATTCCCAGTGCAATTCAACAGGCGCAAACTCGCTACATACAGTCACAGGCACAACTAGAAGCGGCTAAAGCAAACCTCGAACAAGCCAATCAAAGAATTCCCAAAGATATCACTCAAATTGAAGCTCAAATTATGTCGGCCCAATCCCGTCTTCAATTGGCTCAATCCCGTGTCCAAGATAACGCAAAACTTTTGGATGAAGGTGCCATTACCAGAGATAGATATCGAGAATTGATTAATGCCTATGACAATGCCTTAGCCGATTTTATTGAATTACAAACTAGATTAGAACAAGCAAAGAACACACAAAACCCAGAAATTAGCCAATTTCAACAAGAAGCCCTACAAGCCCAAGCAGCCATGGCCGAGGCACAAATTCAACTTGAAGAACGCAAAAGAACCGCTCAAACAGAAATAGCAGCCCTAGAATCTGCCGTTGAAGCGGCTCAAGCGAACCTAGAACAGGTGGTAATTCAATTCCAAGATACAGCCATCCGTGCCCCCTTTGATGGCATTGTTACCCAGAAATATGCCACTCCTGGGTCTTTTGTTACTCCGACAACCTCTGCTTCGAGTACCGCTTCGGCTACCTCCAGTTCCATCATAGCCCTTGCTAGAGGTTTGAAAGTGGTGGCTCAAGTTCCAGAGGTTGATATTGCTATGATTCAGAAAGGTCAACCCGTTGCCATTCGTGCTGATGCTTATCCCAATCAAGTTTTTAAAGGACAAGTGGTGTTAATCGCTCCAGAGGCAGTTGTGGAACAGAATGTGACTTCTTTTGAAGTGACTATCGCCCTAGTTACCGGTCAAGATAAGTTATTATCACGGATGAATACGGATGTTACCTTTTTAGGTCAACAACTCAGTGATGCTTTGGTGGTTCCCACAGTGGCCATTGTCACCCAAGACGGTGAAACCGGGGTAATGGTGGCCGATGAAAAGGAGCAGCCTCAATTTCAAGCGGTTACCATTGGTCAAGTTTTAGAGGATAAAACCCAAATTATTTCTGGTCTAATGGCAGGAGAAAGGGTATTTATAGATTTACCACAAGAAAAATAACCACGATCTTAAGAAGACAAAAATTAAATTCTTATGCCTGTTTCCAAGTTCCATGAAACCCCAGAGGAATGACATTCGGTAAGGCCAAACGACACAAGGGATGATCATTTAATGCCTCACTATCATAAATCCTCAGTTCTGATTGATGTTCATTTCCATCATAAACAACAGTTAACACCCAGCCTGTTTCCGACTGGGGTTGGTGGGGAACAAAAATGGGTTCAGAAGGGTATTTATTTTCTCCCATATCGGCTATCGTAATCGTTTTTAATTTTCGATCAAAACGGGCGATTGCTCCTAGTAGTTCTTGAGATAAATTAGCATTATCTCGATAAACCGATAAATAAGTATAACGCCAATTTTCTCCAGTTTGATGATTAGGAATAACAGGAAACTCTAAGGCTCTATCTAATAATTTTTCTTGACGAATCACTTGAGATGTTTTCGGATTAATTTCTACTTCCCACAGGGTTCCTTTAGCAGGGGTTTTTATTTTTCCTGTGGCAACTTCTTTTAAGTTTTGATTGGTAGAAAAATTTTCATAACGAACAAATTCTACAATAACATTATTATTTTTACTAACACAACCATTACTATAATGCCATTGAAACCAAGGATCAGTTTTTCCTTTACTAACTAATGATAATGTCTCTCGATCAAAGATTAAAATTTCTGTTCCTAATTCTGGTTTCCATTGCATTGCTTCACTTAAACTTGAAAATCCTAAAGCAGTGGGTAATATCTTGATACGAATAGGAGGAACAAAAAAGATTAAATAAGGTCCAGCTAAAACAAAATCATGAACAATACGCAATCCCTTTAAAGGATAAGTTGATTTTTGGATGACCTTTCCTGTAGCATCACTTTTATAAAGATTAAGAATAACTTTTGCCCCTAAACTAATACCAAAGTTATAAATAGTGCCAGTTTGATAATCAATTTTAGGATGAGCAGAAAAGGGTTGGTTGGGGTCTAAATTAGATAAATTATCCAGGCCTTTTGTTTCTAAAGTATCTAAATTTAAAGCATGAGGATTGGCCCCTTCCCATAAAGCTAAAAGTTTATCCGGTAAAGCTAAAACTGATGTATTCGCCCCATTTTTTACCTCTTTGCCCCAAGTTCTCCAAAAAGGACCCGGAACCGTCATGCCATAGTTAGGGTATAAAAAACGGTTAGCTTGAGCTTCCTTTTGATACCCTTCTGTTTGAACATAACGGTAAGTAGCAGTTGCCCCTTCTTCGGTTAAATGAACCGCTAAAATCGCCCCATCTCCATCAAACCAATGACCAACTTTTTCTTGACCTCTTTCTAGTCTTCCTGGACCATTTCTATATAATGTTCCTCGAAGTCCATCGGGTAGTTTTCCTGATAGGATGGATAGAGATTTTAACGGAAATTCTGAGGCTGGTTTGGCAAGAGATTGTGACCAAGTTGGCATAATTAAAATTTTGTTTTATGACTGTTGATCATTTTAACAATTTTGCGATTTCCTGAGCCAATTGTACATGAAGTTTATGACTGGCTTTATAGGCTAAAAAATGAGCTTGAGGAATGGTTCCCAGTAAACTTAAATCTCCCACCAAATCCAACAGTTTATGACGAACGGGTTCATTATCAAAGCGTAGGGGAGGATTAAGCCAACCCTGGCGATCGCAAACTAAAGCATTATCTAAGCTTCCCCCTTTAATTAATCCTGCTTGTTTCAACTGTTCAATTTGATCAGCAAAACCAAAAGTTCTAGCAGGGGCAATAAAATCCAGAAAAGGGTCTTGTTTTGGACTCCAACTCACCCATTGATTGCCAATGGCTTCATAGGGAAAATCAATGCCATAGCTCAAGCGGATTTCTGGAGCAGGAAGTGCCGCAACAAACATATCTCCATCCCTAACCCAGATGGGATCAGTAACGGGGCTTCCTACCGCCATTTGCGAGGGCGTAAAACCCGATTTCGTCAGAGCATCCACCCAATTTTTAGCCGAGCCATCTAATAAGGGTACTTCTGGCCCATCAATTTCAATACAAGCGTTGTCAATGCCACATCCAGTTAACGCTGCCAATAAATGTTCTACAGTGCGAATGGTGGCATTATTAACACCCAACTCCGTTGATAATCTGGTTTGTTTGACAGAAGAAATATGAGCGGGAATAACTTGTTTTTCAGGTAAATCAACCCGGACAAAATAACGTCCCTCTCCAGACTTTGCTGGCAAAATTGTTACTTTAGTTTCGACTCCATAATGTAAGCCAATTCCTGATACTGTAAATTCTTTTTCAATGGTTGATGTCATAATTAAATTTTCTTCAATGAAGTTTGAAGTCAAAAGTTATAGCATTTTTCAGTTGATTGTATCAATATTTTATCTCAAATCTACTCTTAGATTTTTACTATCGAATATATAGCAATCAGGTTAATGATAGAAGAGCGATTAAAACAATGACTAGGTTTATAGAGACAAGTTGTAGGTAGGCATCATACCAAATCCGCTTTAGAAAGTAGATAATCATTTTAAGAAGGTAGAGGGAGCAGGGGGAGAAAGAATATTACTCTACGATAATAAGCGGATCTCGTATCATAATCTTATGCCTCTGCTGTGGTGATGTTTTATTTGATGACTGAAAACAACTGTATCAAAATAAAGGTTTAAAATGGGAAAATATATATTCTAAAAAAGGAGAAACTTTGTATTGATAATGTTATTATGCCCCCACACTAAAATCTCTCCCCAATTCCAAAATGAATACGAGAATCTCCTTCATCATTAACCCCATAATCAACCCGAATCGGACCCACAGGGGATTGAATCCTAACCCCAATACCATAACCATAACCATCACTGGGTAAACCCCGCACCACCCCAGGAATCCCACGAACCGATCGCTGAGATTTAATAGTGCTACCGTAATCAAAGAAAATAGCGGCCCCTACTGCGGGAATAATGGGGAAACGATATTCTGCGGTGGCTTGGAAGTAACTGCGTCCATTACCCAGTTCCCCTTCTGCATAACCTCGAACCGAGTTACTACCACCAATGACAAAAGCTTCATAGGGGGGTAAATCCTCGATAACTGTTCCAGCCTGGACATTAAACGCAAAAGCTTGGGGTTTGGGTTGATCTTCGTCAATAAACCCTAGGTCAATAAAATCCACTGGAATGTAATAACTATAGTTACCCCGTAATCGAGTAAAAGCGATGCTACCCGATCCCACAGGGAGAGTTTGTTCAACTCCTAAACGGATAAGATGGCCACTGGTGGGGCGTAGGGGGTTGTTACGAAAATCTTGAGCCGCCGCAAAGGTTAAAGTAAATAAATCATCTCGTCCCGAATCACTAAACGCTAAGGGTTGAGAGTCAAAGCCATTAATGGGGGCCGAAAAGGGGGCGATATCGCCGTCAGCGTTTTCGATTTGTACCCGTTGATAATTGACCCCTGCTGTAAATCGCCAGTCAGGTTTCGTAAATGGATCATCGGCTAAGGGGCGAGCAAAAGAAATTCCCCCTCCTGTACGAATAACCCGAGGACTGTCAAAACCGTTGAAGGTTCGGATGGAGGTGTCATCCCCGTCAAAAACGAGAGAAATGGTACGACGACGAAACCCATTAACGGTGTAAGCAGTACGGAAGGGATCACCAGCAATCCAAGGATCGGTAAAACTAACATCAAGCAGTAATTCCCGTTCCCCCAGTTGTACCTCTCCACCGAGGGTTTGACCATTTCCTCCCAGGTTTTGTTCTTGGTAACTAACGGTTCCAAACAAGCCACTACTGGAACTGATTCCTGTTCCTGCAGCTAACGAGCCGGTGTTTCCTTCCACCACATCCACATTAACAATTACTTCTCTGGGATCTTCTCCTGGACTGAAGGAAATGCGCACATCCTCAAATAATCCTAAGCCAAAAATCCGTTGTAAATCAAATTGGGCTGTTCTACGGTTAAAAACCCTCCCTGGTTGTAACTGCATTTCACGGGTAACGATAAAATCACGGGTTCTCCCGTCAACGGATTCGTCTTCAGCATCGAAGAAGCGAACTTCGATATTTTCAATGACCCCTTCAGCAATGATTAAGGTTACAATACCATCTTCACTGACTTCCGGGGAGCCGATTACTTGGGCTAAGTCAAATCCCTGTTCGGCGTACCATTCATTGACTTGTTTGATCCCATCTTGTAGGTCACGAAGATTCAATGTTTTGCCATATTGCTCCCCAAAAATTTCTTGGACGGTTTCTGGGGGTAAGACGCGCTGATCTTCAACATCAGGAACTGTACTAACCACTACCTGTTCTAAAACAGGGTTCAGTTCTACTTTATAAGTGATTTGTACCCCTAAAGGAGTATCCGCCGGAAGCACTTGCACGTTGGCAAAAAATCCGGTGGCATAAATGGCGTTAACGTCTTCTTGCAGTTGGGAACGAGTGGCGGTGCGGCCTGGCCGAGTTTGGACTGTGTTGTAAACTAAGTTTTCGAGTTCGGGATCGGCCCCTTCTACTACGACTTCTACCACTAATACGCGGGGTTCTTCTCCAGTGCTTTCTACCTCTTCGGTTTCAATTTCAGGGGTGGGAATCCCTTCAGGAATAGGAACCACTGGGGATTCCTCTATTTCCGGAGCGGGGGAACTATCTGGTTGCGCTTCTGGGGTAGCTTCTTGGGCTATCTCTTGTCCAAGATCAGATTCTGCTGCGCTCGCTTTTTCTAAGGGAGATTCTGAGGAAGGGGCATCCAGGCTTGATAGTGTGTCTTTATTTTCAGTTTCTAGATCAGAGTCTTCCAAGGTTTCAGAAGTTGAGGGAGTTTCTCGGATATCAGATACTTTGGGATAATATTCAACAGGATTTGAAGACGATCCTAAGATTACTGGTTCGCTGATGGTTTCAGTCCCAGAATTTTCTTGGCCTTCAGGGTTGAATGGGGTTTCTTGAAGGGTTGATACTTTGGGATAATATTCAATAGGATTTGAAGACTCTTCCAACCAAGGATCGCTTATTTGGGGTCTATTCAACTCCAGGGCCATTTGTGGTTGAGAGGGCTGGGATGACGACTCTGAAGAAGTCTGAGGCTTTGACTCTCTTGGTTGTAAATTCCATACCTTGGGATAAGCGTCAACCTCCTGTGATGACGCTTCTGGGATGAGGGGATCAGAAAGCTCAAAAGAGGTTTCTAAATCATTCAAGCTGGCTATGGACGGCGCATTTTGCCCCCTTACCGGCTTGTCTGTGAACCATACAGTCGTTGTTGTTAGGATGATCCCCAACATTGGGGAAAAATGTAACTTTTTAGTCTGGTTTGACACTTCCACACACTCAATCAAGCTATAGCGTTTTTACTGTTATCCGTTGCCTATGGTTAACCGAACTGATAGCTAACAGCTTGTCTAACAGCCGAGCCACATCACTTTGTATCTCGACCCTCAATGTAACAAAATGTTCCTTTTCTGTCTGCAATTCCATCCCTTCGGTACAATCAAAGAGCCTCTGGGAAGGCTTTATAATTGATTTATTGTTATGATCGTCTCAAGGTTCGTAGGGTTTATTTTTTAGGAAACCTCGCTTAAAAAATTGGGTATTTGTTCACATAGGGAATATTATCGAAAATAATTGGGCCTAAAACACCGCCTCTTAAGGCGAATAGTTTCTGAGACAGTGCATAAATCTCTGTTTCAAAAACAACTTCTGACTTCGTTAAAGAGTCATATTCTCATAGATACTTAAGGTTTCTCTATTTTAATAAATACACTAACTTTCATTAATGTGTAGGCAAAAGGAGGTAAAACAATGGCAGTGGATTATGACATTGTAGTTATTGGTGGTGGCTCTGGAGGATTAGTTATTGCGAGTGCAGCAGCCCAATTAAAGGCTAAAGTTGCTTTAATAGAAAAAGACCGTTTAGGAGGTGATTGTCTCTGGTATGGATGTGTCCCCAGTAAGTCTTTCATTCATGCGGCAAGGGTGGCTTATGAGGTTAAAAATAGTCACAGATTTGGGGTTTATAGTGATACTTCTACTATCAATTTTTCTCAAGCAATGGGTCATGTTAAAAAGGTGATTGCTGCCATTGAACCCCATGATTCTCCTCAACGTTTTGAAGGGTTAGGCGTTGAAGTTATTTTTGGTTCAGGGGAATTTGTTAATCGGGGTGTTTTTGCCGTTAATGGACGTAAATTGACGGCAAGAGCTTTTGTTATTGCTACAGGATCTCGTCCGGCAATTCCTCCTATTTCTGGATTAAAAGAAACTGGATATTTAACTAATGAAGATGTATTTTCTTTAACGGAATGCCCCCCATCTTTAGCGATTATTGGTGCAGGCCCTATTGGTTGCGAATTGGGTCAATCTTTTCATCGTTTAGGAAGTCAAGTGACCTTAATAAATAGTCGTTCTCATCTTCTACCTAAAGAAGAGCCTGATGCAGCAGATGTAGTTGAAAAACAGTTTATTTCTGAAGGAATTAAAATTATTAAAAATGCCAGGGCTAAAAAAGTTGAATTTAAAGAGGGAAAAAAAATCTTATGGGCTGATGATCAACAAGTTATGGTTGATGAAATTCTAATTTCTGCTGGTCGTTCTCCTAATGTAGAATCTCTGAATCTAGAAGCAGCAGGGGTTGAATTTGATAAAAAAGGCATTAAAGTTAACGATAAACTACAAACTAGCAATTCTAAAATTTATGCGTGTGGGGATGTAATTGGGGGTTATCAATTTACTCATGTTGCTGCCCATGAAGCGGTAACGGTGATTACTAATGCTTTGTTTTTACCTGTTAATAAGGTTAGTTATGAGGTAATTCCTTGGGCCACTTTCACAGATCCTGAGTTGGCTAGAGTGGGATTGACTGAAGAACAAGCGAGAGCAAGATATGGAGATGACATCTATGTTTTAAAGCAGGATTTTGCTGATGTTGATCGTGCTCAAGCAGAAGGGGCGGGCATCGGATTTGGTAAAATTATTGTTGAGGGTAATGGTACTATTTTAGGGGCGCATTTAGTAGGGAAATCGGCAGGGGAATTAATACATGAAATTGTTTTAGCTATGTCTAATAATCTCAAAGTATCGGCTTTGTCAGGTATCCATATTTACCCCACTTTATCAGAAATTAATAGTAAAGCGGCCTTGTTACTGAAAAAGCAAAAATTTGCCAAAAATGAAGGATTAAAAAATCTTTTGAGTAACTTTTTTAAATTTCGACGCTCACTCGGTTAAAAGAAAGGGCTACAATTCTACTGCAATTGGGTGCAAAAAAATTTTTTATCATTATCTAAAGTACAATAGTTAACAATGAAACCATCAATCTTAGTTTATCCAACTATCTTATTAACATTGATTCCTTTCCCCTTAACTAATATATCATTCATTCCTTCTGTAATGGCACAAGAACAAGTATTAAAAACTCTAACGGTTAGTGGGCAAGGAACTATCAGAATACCCACTACTTTAACTAACATTAGTTTAGGGGTAGAAATACAAGGAAAAACAGCAGAGGAAGTTCAAAAAAATGTCGCTCAAAGGACATCATCTTTGGTAGATTTTTTGCGCTCCCGTCAAGTTGAAAGACTAGAAACCGTAGGCATTCGTCTACAACCTAACTATAAATATGACAACAATCAACGACGATTGATAGGATATATTGGCACTAATACTATTAGTTTTCGCATCGAAACTGAAGCAGTTGGTAGTATCTTAGATGATGCAGTTAAAGCAGGGGCAACTCGTATTGATAATGTCAGCTTTACTGCCACAGAAACTGCTATTTCTCAAGCTCAAAAAGAGGCTTTGCAAAAAGCAACTTTAGATGCACAGCAACAAGCAGAAGCAGTGTTATCTGTGTTAAATTTTCAGTCTCAAGAGATTATCAATATTTCTATCAATGGAGCAACTTCCCCTCAACCACAAATGAGGCTGCCCCAGTCAACCGTTAGAACAACTGCTAATGCTGCTGATGCTACTCCCATCATTGGAGGAGAACAAACCATTAAGGCTACAGTTACCTTACAAATTCGCTATTAATCTTTCAACTCTTCAATTCATAAATATAAATTTTTTTCTGTATTAATAACTACCAAAAAAAGATTTTTATTGTTAACTTTTTAATTGTTTTCTTGAAAAAAGATTAATTTATTTAGACAATTAGAAAGGTTGATGTTATACCTAGAGCAGGTTTAGCAAAAATAACTCAATTAGGTAATCATTAATACGGATCTAAATAAAAATTTAGGGGTTTAAATGTACGAAGATTTTAACTACATTACTGATAATAACTTTTTAAGCGACTATTGGTTGCAAGAAAAAATAACCCGTAAACAATGCCAGGGTGATGGGAAAGTCGTCGAAGGGACAAAGGAAGACATGATTTCCTCTGCTCTTGGCGAAGAAACGGGGAAAGTCCATCGTCATCAACTCCAGGACATCTCTAGTTCCTAGACTCCCTCTCCATCAAACATCGATCCAACAATTGGTAAAAGGCAACTGTCATCGTATAATTGAGTGAGCAGGGAGTTATTCCTTACTTTAGCCCAAACCCAAGACAGTGGCCGACTTTTCCATAGAGGAACTAAAACTCGACACAGATGTTCAATTGTCAAGTAAACGGAAGGAAAATATAGCATCTCTGGAAAATTTTCTAGAAATAATCCTCAATGAAACCGCATAGGCTACATTCTCTAACCAACTATTGCTATATAATCATCAATTCCAACTCGGAAACTTAAACATAAAAATCTGTGAGCGAGATAAGCTACCTCCGTGTCTTGAGTAAGTCTTACACTCTAGTTAGATAAAAATCTAATAGGTTAATAGGCGAAGACGTGGATTTATGCCGTCGGAGCTTGAGGAATAGAATCCATGTTGTTCACGGCGTGGAGACTGCAAAAAGCTTGAACCACGTCACCTCAAATCAACAAACACGGTTTTTTGGGGGAGGGTTAAGAGACTGCTGCTAAATTCTTACTCAATTATAGGACTCGACAACCGTATTGTGTTTCATCCAATCGGGATAGAAAGTCTGTCATCACTACAAGGAGATTAAGTTGGTTAGCACAACATCATTGAAAACCACAAAATCGGAAGAAATTTTTGCTGCGGCACAGAAGTTAATGCCAGGGGGAGTAAGTTCTCCTGTTCGGGCATTTAAGTCTGTGGGTGGGCAACCTATCGTCTTTGAGCGAGTTGAAGGTGCTTATATTTGGGATGTCGATGGCAACGACTATATTGATTATGTAGGAACCTGGGGACCTGCAATTTGTGGTCATGCTCATCCTGATGTCATCGCTGCGCTTCATCAAGCTTTAGACAAGGGAACCAGTTTTGGCGCACCCTGTGAGTTAGAAAATGTCCTAGCTCAGATGGTTATTGATGCTGTTCCTAGCATTGACATGGTGCGCTTTGTTAACTCAGGGACCGAAGCTTGTATGTCAGTGTTGCGCCTAATGCGTGCTTTTACAGGTCGAGACAAGATCATCAAGTTTGAAGGGTGTTATCACGGCCACGCCGATATGTTTTTAGTCAAGGCTGGCTCAGGGGTAGCAACTCTCGGTTTACCAGACTCTCCTGGGGTTCCTAAAACCACCACTGCTAATACCTTAACCGCACCTTACAATGACTTGGAAGCGGTTAAAGCTCTCTTTGCTGAAAATCCTGATGGGATTGCAGGGGTTATTTTAGAGCCCGTTGTCGGCAATTCGGGTTTTGTTGTCCCTGACGGGGGATTTTTAGAAGGTTTAAGAGAACTGACGAAGGAATACGGAGCTTTACTTGTTTTTGATGAAGTAATGACCGGTTTTCGTCTTTCTTATGGAGGGGCGCAACAAAAGTTTGGTGTCACCCCTGATTTAACCACCTTGGGTAAGGTCATTGGTGGCGGTTTACCTGTTGGTGCTTATGGTGGACGCAAGGATATTATGTCTATGGTGGCTCCCGCCGGGCCTATGTATCAAGCAGGGACTTTATCAGGTAATCCTTTAGCAATGACCGCAGGGATCAAAACCCTGGAATTGTTGCAAAAACCAGGAACCTACGATGCTTTGGAGAAAATTACCAAGCAATTGAGTGAAGGGTTGATTAAGGTGGCGCAGGATGCAGGCCATCAAGTTTGTGGCGGCTATGTAGGCGCAATGTTTGGCTTATTCTTTACAGAAGGCCCGGTGCGTAACTACGATGATGCTAAGAAGTCTGATCTAAGTAAATTTGGTCGTTTTCATAGAGGAATGCTGGAAAGAGGTATTTATCTTGCACCTTCTCAGTTTGAAGCTGGATTTACTTCTTTAGCTCACACAAGCGAACATATTGAGCGTACTTTAGCTGCTGCTAAAGATGTTCTCTCAACTCTTTAAATTTCTCTTCTTGCAAAAGCCTTAAATCTCATATGGTCAGGCTTTTGCAAGGGCATAATCTCTCACCTGGAATGCTGATAAAGTCAAGACTTTTATATAAAATGTAATGCTAACTGATCTAAAACATGGTTTTATCTATTTTTAGACAGATTCCCATAGGTAAATATACAATTCCACTTTAGCATTTTTTGGAAAAAATACAAGCTCCAAATTTCCCCATATTTGGGCAAAATAAGCGAAAACAGATCATTGTAAACGAGTGTAAATTAATTTTAATAGCTTATCTTAATTTGTATTTCTATAAATTTAGGTTATTAATAGAGATTTGGTTTTTAGACAAACTACCCCTGTTGTTCATTAATAATATTTTGCATTTTCTCAATTAAATCAGGGATATATAATTGTAAAAGCCATCATCACTGATAAAATTTTCTCCTCATTTTGTTCAAACTCCTCAAAAGACACATTAATGGTTTGTTCTTGGATGATTTGCGCATATTTTAAAATATCCTCTAAAAAATCTTTCAAACTCTTTTTCATAGATGAACTATCTCTTTAAGAACATTTTCACGAATATGTGGACGTAAACCACTTTTATGAATTAAATCTACTGGAGGACCGATTTTATCACTAATTAAATACTCAATTTCTACTAAATCAAATAAAGTTGGTACTTTTGAAAATTCCACTAGAATATCAACATCACTATCTTTGGTTTGTTCTCCCCTCACATAAGACCCAAAAATCCCTAATTCACTTATCTTAAACTTTTCGACTAAAAAGGGCTTATAAGCGATTAAAATCTCTTTTATTTCTTCTAAGGTTTTAGTTTCAACTTGTTCTAATTCAAACTCAGAGGTAAGTTGTTCTATAAGACGTTTTTATCTTCTTGGGATAATTGTTTGGCTAATTCCATCACATCTTGTAAAGTCATAATTCCTCTTTTTATCTTAAATATTCCTTCTATTAAATGATGATTAGAAGCGTTATATCAATTTTTACACGGATTCCCACAAGTAACTCTACAATTACAGTTTAACATTTTTTGACAAAAATACAAGTTCCAAATTTCGTCATATTTAGCCAAAATTAAGGAAAAGTTATGTTTGTAACTGAGTGTAAATTAGTTGGAATAGCTTATATAAATCGTTTTTTCTATAATTTCAGGTTATTATTGAATCCATCTCGAATAGATACGCTTTGCAGTGAGCTAGAATATCTTATTTTTCTATATAATAGAAGAAGTAAGCTATTCATAAAAAACATGAAAACTGTTCAAGTTGATAAAATTAACCCTAATATATTAAGACAGGAAAATGAACCGATAGCTATTGAACATAAAGGTAATTTATTAGGGTATTTCTACCCTGTATCCTATCAACCATCCTCCTCAGACATGACTGAGAAATGGGAAAAACTAGAGGAAATTATTGAGCAAGCAGCAAAAGAAAGTGATTTAGCTCCAGAGGTTTTAATAGATATTTTAGATCCAAGTCAACCTTTTCCCTTTGAATCAAAGTCAATGGTTTCATGAAATTGGTTGTAGATGCTAACATATTAGTCGGGGAATGTTTAAGAAAAAGAGGTAGAAAATTACTCCAATCCCCTCAGTTAACACTTTATATTGCTGAAAAAGTCTTTGAGGAAACTTGTTATGAAATTAACCGCAGAACTGAAATTCTAGAACAACAGGGTAAACTAACAAAATCGACGAAAGAGGAGTTAATATTTTTAGTTGAAGATATCTTTTCTCACTATCTACACTTTAAAGAATTCTCTTTTTATTCTCATTTAGAAAGTGAGGCTAAAAAGCGAATTCCTAGAGATCCGAATGACTGGGAAACAGTCGCTTTAGCTATGGCACAAGAAGCAGCAATTTGGACAAATGATTATGACTTTTTGGGTTGCGGATGTGCTACTTGGACAACAGAAACAATTTTACTTCAATTCAATTAAACTCCAGCGTTGCGTAGGAGATTGTGAGAGTTATATCGATTTTTAGACAGATTCCAACAGATAACTCTACAATTACAGTTTAACATTTTTTGACAAAAATACAAGTTCCAAATTTCGTCATATTTAGCCAAAATTAAGGAAAAGT
>JASJEA010000091.1 GCA_030064935.1 Crocosphaera sp.
GCGTCTTTTTCCCCCTTCAGGGCTTTAGCAGCTTCAGCTTTAGCAGCTTTTTCTCGTGCGATGACAATAGAAAGGTTCGTTTTTGCGTCTTTTTCCCCCTTCAGGGCTTTAGCAGCTTCAGCTTTAGCAGCTTTTTCTCGTGCGATGACAATAGAAAGGTTCGTTTTCGCGTCTTTTGCCTCCTTCAGAGCCTCCTGCCCCCGTGCGAGAGTTTCTGTTGCTTGCGCTTGCGCTTGGTTCGCAAGGGTGATTGCTTCTTCCTTGTCAGCGTTAACTTGGTTGAACCAAGTCATTCCTCCCCAACTTAGTCCACCAATACCCAACACTAACGCAACAATTAACAGTCCCATAGTCCATTGACGATAGTTCCTTTGCTGACGGATGCTCAAGTTAGGACTGGCTGCTTTGGGTTTTGGAAGTTGGATAAGGTTGACTAATTGTTGAACCCCCTTAGCATATTCACCTTGATCATCGTAATTAGTCAAATCAATCCAGGGAGTACGAAGAATAGGGGGAAGAAAGCTCTTTAAAACGCTCTTTTCGAGAATCACAGGAACGATTCGTTTTTTGTCCTTCAACGCGAGTGCAAGTTCCTCCTTACACATTGCAGAGTGTTGTGAACTTGCCGACAGTAAATAAATAATAACTCCTGCTTGGGCAATTGCTTGTAAACTATTTTCTTTAAGTAATGTTTCTGTGAGATTGTCAGGTTGTTCCCAAACCGTTAACCCTTGGCGCATTAAGCTTTCATGGATCTTATCGCGGATTGTGCGATCCCTTTCTGAAGCGAGCAAAAAAACGTCAAATTTCCCTTTATTACTGGTAATCTTGCCAAAACTTGGTGTTTTAGAGGAGATAGTCATTTCCTTACTCTCCTTAATTCAATTTTTATCCAAATAGACTGAGATATATTAACGCTAAGTGAATATATCTACCTACTACTATTATAGGCATTGATTCCCATGTAGTGAAAGACTTTTAGATAGTTCATTAAGACTAGGTAAAAAATTTAGCTACTCAAATCAGTCAGTTTAGATAGTATTGGGTAGGTTTTTGGGAACAGAATCAAGCCCCAACTTACTCCGCTACAATTTGATACCTAAAACTTGGGTATAAGCTCCTCTAGCTTGGGTGACTCCAATGGTTCGTTGAGAAGCTTCAATCATAGGACGACGTAAACTCACCACAATAAATTGTGCCTGTTGTGCCTGTTGTTGAATCATTTTTGAGAGTCTTTCCACATTAGCCCCATCCAAAAACATATCTACTTCATCAAAGGCATAAAAAGGAGAGGGGCGATATCGTTGTAGGGCAAAAATAAAGCTCAAGGCCGTTAATGACTTTTCTCCCCCTGACATGGAACTTAACCGTTGTACGGGTTTGCCTTTGGGATGAGCCACAAGATTTAATCCCCCTTGAAAGGGATCTTCTTCGTTTTCTAATTGTAGGTAGCCATCTCCTTGAGAAAGGGTGGCAAAAATACTTTGAAAGTTCTCATTAACAGCATCAAAAGACTCTTTAAAGGAGCGGAATCTTAGGGTGGTAAAGTTTTCGATTCTCAATAATAATTCTGTTCTTTCTCCCTGAATAGTGGTTAATTTTTCCGTTAGTTCGTTTAGTCTTTCTTCGGTTTTCTTATGTTCTTCTAGGGCTAACATATTGACTGGTTCCATCCCTTCCAAGCGTTTTTGTCCATTACGAATTTCTTTTTGTAGTTGTTCAATATGAGGGGTTAAATCAGTGGTATTTTCATCGATTGAGGATAGTAAAGGAACTTCTGGTAAAGGCTCTGGGAGTTCTTTTTGTTGTTCTTCTTTTTCTGCTTCTAAGGTAACTAAGGCTTCTTGTCTTTCTTGTTGAGTGGTTTGTAATTTTTCTAAATTCCAGATTTTTTGCTGATGATTTTTTTGTAACTTCGTTAACTGTTCTTCAGTGGAATCGCGTTCCTTTTTGGTTTCTCCTAATTTTTGGGTCAATTCTTCCAATAAGGTTTCCAGTCTCCTAATTTGCTCCTCAATCTTGTCCAAGCTTTTTTCGATGTCTACTCTCTCATCATTTACTTTAATAATTTGCTCTTTTCTATTTTCAATTTTCTGATTACTTTCATTTATTTTTTCTTCTAAAGAAGCACATTGACGTTGTAAGTCTTGCAATTTATTACTTGCTTCATTTAATGCGTTTTCTCTTTCTTGTAGTTGGCTTTCTTGGCTTTTAATTAAACTTTGAATTTCCTGCCATTCACTATGGGTATGGGATTTTTCTAACTCTTTAAGTCTTGCTTGTTTTTGTTGTAATTCTGTGGTTAAGGAGGGAATTTCTGCGGCAATTATTTTCAATTGACTGTCTAAGGTTTCCGCCTCCTGTCTGTAACGAGATAGTTGTAAGCTTATCTTTTGTTGTTGTCCTTGTAATCGTTGAATTTCTTTGTCTAACTGTTGTCGATTTAATTGTTGCTCAATTCCCTTTTGTCTCGCTTCAGTTAACTCATGGGATAATTGCTGAATTTGTTGAGATTTTTGCTGTAATCCTTGCTCATTACGAGATAGTAACTCTTCTAAATCAACTAACCTTTGTCTAAGATTTTTAATTTCTTGCGAGTCTCCTTGAAATAAGGTTCCAAAACGAATAGAAGAGCGTTTGGGACGAGTTCCTCCTGTCATCGCTCCACTGGTTTCCAATAAATCTCCTTCTAGAGTTACAATACGCTGTTTTCCTAAGTGATTTCTAGCATCGTTTAAGGTTTCAAATACCACTGTATTACCAAAAACGTAGGAAAAAATCTTTTCATGTTCAGGACGACAAAGCACTAAATTAACTGCTATATCAATAAACCCTTGAGCATGGCGTAAACTATGATCTATTTGTCCTCGATGGGGTCTAATTTTTGTTAAGGGTAAAAAAGTAGCTCGTCCTGCTTTGGCTTGTTTTAAGAGCTTAATTCCTGCAGCAGCAATAGTATCATCTTCAACTACTACATAACTTAATCTTGCACCAGCAGCAATTTCTAAGGCTAATTGATAAGTCGGTTTTACCTGTCCTAATTGTGCCACTAATCCACAAACTCCTGGCAAATCTGAACTTAGAATAAGTTGGGTTGCATAGGTTCCTTGGGCCTCTTTTTGTGCTTGTTGAGAGGCTTCTAAACGATCTAGTTGTCTTTGTTTTTCTCGATACTCTTTATCTAAGCGGTTTTGAGTTTCTTGGAGAATACTTTTATCTTGTTCTGCGGTGGCTAATCCCTGAGCAAGCGTCTGTATATTTTCTTGGTTTGGGAGGGGAATTTTTGTCAATTCTTGCTTCTGTAGTTTTAATTCTTCTTCAACATTCTCTAATTGTTCAGTTTGTTCGTTAATATTATTTTGTAGTTGTTGATATCTTTCTTTTAACTGTGCTTGTTGTGTTAATTGCGGATTTAATGTATCTTGCAACTGAGAAATTTGACTGCTTAATTTTGCTTGTTCTTGTACCCAGGCATCGGAAGCTTCTGCCACGGCTGCTGCTTGTTTTCTTGCCATTTCTAGGGTGTTACGGTTTTGATCTCTTTGTTCTTTTAAGAAGGGTAATGTCTGTTGTTGTAAATAATTACTTTCTTGAGTAAGTTGCCATAAAGTTTGTTGGTTTTGGCTAATAATGCTTTCTGTTTCTTTTATCTCTATCTCACTTTGCTTGATAATATTGTTTGATTCTTGTTGTTTTTGTTGTCGTTGTTGTCGTTGAGCTTTTTGGGTAGCTAGTTGAGAAGCCACGGTTAATTGTTCATCTTCTCCTAAAGCTTTAACTTGTTGGTTTAATTGAGCAAGTTTTGTTGTTTTATTTTTAATCTCTTCAGCAAGTCTATCAATGCCTTGCTTTAATTTCTCTTGCTCTTGTTCCCCTGTCAAAATTTGGGTTTTAAGATGGGTTATTTTTTGTTGTAATAATTTCCAAAGTAATACCTTTTCCCAAGCTTGTTTTTGATGAATTTGTTGCTTTAATTTCTGATATTTTTCAGCTTTAACCCTATCGGCTGCTAACCTTTCTAAAGAGCGTTTTAATTCTGCTTCAATAATTTGACATCGTTCTTCTCTGTCTCTAACTTCTTCTAGGGTTTCTTTGGTTTTTTCTATTTTGCGATCAAATTCAGCAACACCGGCTAATTCATCAATAATATTACGTCTTTCTTTGGAATTCATACTAATAATGCGGGTGACATCCCCTTGTAAGACGACATTATAACCTTCGGGATAAATACGAAGACGGTTTAATTGTTCATGAAGTTGACTAACATTACAGGGTTGTTCATTAATATAATAAGTTGAAGAATAACTACCTCCTTTTGTTACCCTTAACCGTCGTGTTACTGTCCATTCACTGCTAGTAATTAAAGTATTATCTATCTCGATGTTTTCTGAAGCACTATGACCATTACTATCCTCAGTTAACCCGATTTTAGTTATGGGAGGATTATCAGGACTAAATACCTCTAAGTCGGAACTATCAGAGAGATCAAAGGTTACAGAAACATACGCCTCTTGAGTTTTACGATGGCTGCTATGATTATGATTAATTAAATCAGGTAATCGTTCCGCTCGCATTCCTTTAGAGGTGGCTAACCCTAAACAAAATAATAAAGCATCGAGTATATTAGATTTACCTGACCCATTGGGACCTGATACGACTGTAAATCCTGGTAAAAAGGGAATGGAGGTGGTTCCACCAAAGGATTTAAAATGGGATAATTCAATGCGCTTAACATGAACCATAGGTGCGGTAAGGATACTCGAATCAGAACGTAGAATAATACCTAATCTATCTAGTCTAACAAATTAAGACCCGTTTAACGGCCCAAAAGTTTCAAGCACAAGATATTATTTTTGTTGAAGTAACCAAGAAGGCTATGTTACTGTTAATAAGTTAAATATCAATATTTTTTGGTTAACCAATTTCACCAATAGTTTAATTTATGTTATTAAATCCTACTCAAAGAGAGAAACTTGATCCAACTAATGATCATGATTTTTATGCTTCTCCTCGTTTTGTGACTCATGTTGATGACGGGTTTATAGATCAATTAACCAATCTTTATCAAGAACGTTTACAAGCAAAAACACGCATTTTAGATTTAATGAGTAGTTGGGTTTCTCATCTTCCTGATGCACTCGAATTTGCTCATGTAGAAGGCCATGGCATGAATCAAGAAGAGTTAGCCAAAAATCCTCGTCTTGACCATTATTTTGTCCAAAATTTGAATGATAATCCTAAGTTGCCTTTGGAAGATAAAACCTTTGATGCCGTTTTAATTGCGGTTTCGGTTCAATATTTACAGTATCCTGAAGCCATTTTTTCGGAACTTTATCGTATTCTTAAACCTGGAGGTCAAGTTATTGTTAGTTTCTCTAATCGAATGTTTTATCAAAAGGCAATTTCTGCTTGGCGTGATGGCACAGATGCTATGAGAATTCAATTAGTTAAAAACTATTTTAAGTCTGCTCAACGGTTTAGTAAACCAGAAGTTATTATTAATGTTTCTTCTCTTCCTGGTTTCTTACAAATGTTAGGAATGATGGGGGATGATCCATTCTATGCTCTTGTCTCAACCAAGGTGAATTCTTAATATTTATTAGAGGCAGTTTCTTAATTGCCTTTTTTATCATTTTCTAATTATTTCTGTTGATTAAAATCGAATGTATCCTTTAAGTTATAATCCTTCTAATACTTTAATCTGGTTGAAAAAAAATCTTTTTAGTAACTGGTTTAATAGTGTTCTTACCATAGTTAGTCTTGTTTTTCTCTATTGGTTTAGCACTGGTTTAATAAGCTGGATATTTTCTCAAGCACAATGGGAGGTTGTTAGTTCTAATTTACGTTTATTTTTTGTTGGACAATATCCTATTAAATTATTATGGAGAACATGGACAAGTTTAGCTATTATTATTAGTATATTAGGATTGTCTTGGGGAGTTTTCAATACTCAAAAACCATTATTTAATAAAATTAGTTTAACCATTTTAGCATTACTGGCTGTTATTTGTACCTGGTTAGCAATCCCCATTAGTATTATTTCTAGTTTAAAATTATTAGGTATTTTACTTTTGTTTATAATAACTGGATTAATAGGTAAAAATCTAACTTATGCTGTACCTAACTTGAATAATTGGTTATCATTAATCTGGGGAATTACTTTCTTTTTCGTATTAGGGATATTACAAGGAGCTTTCTTTTTAAGACCTGTCAGATTAGATGATTTTAGTGGTTTAATTTTAACTGTTTTTGTAGCCATTACTAGCATTGTTTTATCCTTTCCTTTTGGAGTATTATTAGCATTAGGAAGACAAAGTGATTTACCCATTATACGGTGGTTATCTATAGCTTATATTGAACTGATTCGGGGTTTACCTTTGATTGGTATTCTTTTTATGGCACAGGTTATGTTACCTTTAATTTTGCCCCAAGAAATGCGAATACAACGAGTCATTAGAGCTATTGCTGGATTTACCTTATTTAGTTCTGCTTACTTAGCAGAAAATGTCCGAGGGGGTTTACAATCTGTTCCCAAAGGACAAAATGAAGCAGCAAAAGCACTGGGATTAAATAGTTTTTTCCTGTTAATTTTAGTTGTTTTACCCCAAGCATTAAAAGCAGTTATTCCCAGTATTGTTGGCCAATTTATTAGTCTATTTAAGGATACTTCTTTACTCGCTATTGTGGGATTAGTTGATTTATTAGGGATATCTCAATCTATTTTAGCTAACCCTAAATTTATTGGTCGTTATGGAGAAGTTTACATTTTTGTTGCTGCTATTTATTGGGTATTTTGTTATTCTATGTCCCTGTTAAGTCGTCAACTAGAAAGAAAATAAAATAATAATTAAAGACTGAAAAAATAACTCGTTATTGATAAATTCACTTAACAATTTGCGAGTTGAAAAAATTTCAGATTTAATTACACAAAGTAAAAATTCAATTATTTAGCTGCCAATGAATTCTAATTTTTGCAAGAGTATTTTTAGTAAATTACCTTTACAAGTTATTTTTATTGTTCCTTTTGTCTTACAAATTATGGCAACAGTAGGATTAGTGGGTTATCTTTCGTTCAAAAATGGACAAAAAGCAGTTGAAAATTTAGCGAATCAATTAATGGATGAATTGACAAATCATATTGAAGAAAATATATCTGATCATCTTAGCTATCCTGAAAGAATAAACAAAATTAATGCCTTTAAACTAAAAGAACTAATTCTTAATCCCAAAGATTTATCAAGTTTACAAGAATATTTTTGGGAACAGATGCATATTTTTGATCAAGTTAGTGCTGTTGCAATTGCCAATGAACAAAAAGATTTTGTCGCTGTTGAAAAAATTGATCAAGGAGAGTTTTATTTAAGAATTCATGATCAGTTTACTGATGGTAAAATAGTCAATGTATTACTTGATGATCAGGGAAAGCCCATAAAAACTGTCGCTATTAGACCTTACGATCCTCACAATGATCCCCCTAAAAAACCTTGGTATAAAACAGTTAAAAATGCTCAAAAATCTACTTGGATGATGATCGTCTCTATCCCCAAAAAGAGCAATGATCCTAGGTTAATGGCAGCCAATTTGCTACCATTTTATGATCAAAATCAGCAGTTTCAAGGCGTAGTTGCTACTACATTTCATCTCTCTCAAATTGGAGAATTTTTAGAAAGTCTAAAAATTGGTAAAACTGGGGAAGCATTTATTATAGATAGTCAGGGTTTACTGATTGCTAACTCTACTGATGAAATTCCTTTCAATCAAAAAGTTTCTGAAAGTAGAGAGAAAAATCTTGACCCTAATAGAAGAAGAAAAGCTGCTATTAATAGTCAAAACTTTTTAACTAGAAATGCAACTAAATTTTTGGTTAATCAGGTTACTAATCTTAATCAAATCACTGCACCTCAACAGTTTAATTTGACTATCAATAATCAAAAGCATTTTTTACAGGTTCAACCAATACAGATAGAAAAAGGATTAAACTGGTTAACCGTAGTGGTTGTCCCTGAAAGCGATTTCATGGCTGAAATTAATGCCAATACCTATCGGACAATTATTTTATCTATGATTGCTTTAATGATTTCAATTGTGATTGGAATTTTAACGGCAAATTGGGTCATACAACCGATATTGAAATTAAATAATGCTGCTAAAAATATCGCCCAAGGACAATGGAATAATAGCCTAGAAACTGAGCGTAATGATGAATTAGGACAATTAGGAAACTCATTTAATTTGATGGCATGGCAATTAAAAGAATCCTTTGAAAACCTAGAAACTAAAGTCGAAGAAAGAACCCATGAATTGCTAATTGCTAAAGAAAAAGCAGAGGTAGCAAACCAGGCAAAAAGTACCTTTATTGCCAATATGAGCCATGAATTAAGAAGTCCTTTAAATGCTATTTTAGGCTTTTCTCAATTAATGATTCGTTCTCCCGAAATATCCTCAGAAAATAAAGAAAATGCTACTATTATCAACCGCAGTGGGGAATATTTACTGACTTTAATTAATAATATTTTAGACTTATCGAAAATTGAAGCAGGAAAAATGAAAGTTAATCCCTCTAATTTTGACCTGTATCATCTTTTAAACGATTTAGAGGATCTTTTTCGTCTCAGAGTACAAAGCAAAGCCTTAACTCTTAATTTTGATTGCACCGATGACGTTCCGAGATATCTTTACACTGATGAAATTAAATTGCGTCAAGTTTTGATTAATCTCATTAATAATGCTCTTAAATTTACTCATAAGGGAGAAATTAAGCTACAGGTTTCTCTTGCAGAAAAGAGGGCACCTAATGAAGAAATCGCCCAGATTATCTTCGAGGTTAAAGATACAGGAGAAGGAATCAAAAAAGAAGAATTCAAGAAACTATTTGAAGCGTTTGTGCAAACAGAAAGTGGCATAAAGTCTCAGGAAGGAACTGGATTAGGTTTACCCATTAGTCGTAAGTTTATACAGTTAATGGGAGGAGATATTAAGGTAAATAGTCAAGTCGGAATTGGCACAAATTTTACTTTCGATATTAGGGCGAAAGTAGTGAGAGAGAATGAGGTAGAAATGAAAAAAAATCAGCCTCGTGTCATTGCCGTGCAACCTGGGCAAACTCGTTATAAGATATTAGTCGTCGATGATAAACAAGTGAATCGCAAACTATTAATAAAACTGCTACAACCTTTGGGTTTTGAACTCAAAGAAGCTAGTAATGGACAAGAAGCTATTAAGATTTGGGATAGTTGGGAACCTCATTTAATTTGGATGGATATGAGAATGCCGATGATGGATGGTTATGATGCTACTAAATACATTAAAGGAACCACTAAAGGTAATGCCACGGCAGTGATTGCTTTAACGGCTAGTGTTTTAGAAGAAGAAAAAGCGGTGGTACTTTCAGCAGGATGTGATGATTTTGTCAGAAAACCTTTTAAGGAATCTGTTATTTTGGAGACAATCACTAAACATTTAGGAGTACGTTATCTTTATGAGAAAACTCAGGAGAAAAAGCCTGAGTATAATGATTCTACTTTCATTGTAGAGGCTTTAAAATCGATGTCTGAAGACTGGTTAAAGCAGTTTGAGCAAGCAGCGATTAACTTAGATGATAAACTAATGTTAACCCTCATCGACCAAATTCCTGAAAATGATGATCACTTATCTCAGTTATTAAGAAATTTAGTTAACAATTTTCGAGTTGACAAAATTTCAGATTTAATTACACAAGTTAAATAATGGAAATGGAAAATAAATTATTTGGTGATATTTTAATTGTTGATGATAAGCCTGAAAACTTAAGAGTTTTAGATAAAATGTTAACAGATAAAGGATACACTGTTAGAAAAGCAATTAATGGACATCTAGCTTTGAGGGCAACTCAATCAATGCCACCTGATCTCATTTTATTGGATATCAAAATGCCGGATATGGATGGCTATAAAATTTGTGAAACCTTGAAAAATAATCTTCAAACCCAAGAGATACCAATTATTTTTGTGAGTGCCTTAGACGAAATATTTAATAAGGTTAAAGCCTTTGCCATTGGCGGTGTAGATTATATTACTAAACCCTTTCAACCAGAAGAAGTGATTGCAAGAATTGAGAGTCAATTGACGATTCAAAGACAGAAAAAACAACTAGAAGAAGAAGTAGAAAAACGTAAGCAAAAAGAACAAGAATTAAAGCAAGAAATCCAAAAGCGCAGGGAAACAGAAGAGATTTTGTATCAATCTCGTGCTTTAATCAATGGTGTCTTAAATAGTTCTTTAGATGGTATTGCTGCTATGCAATCTATTCGTGATGTAACTGGAAAAATTGCTGATTTTCGTTGCTTATTAGTTAATCCTGTTATTGCACAAACGTTGGATCTTAGAAAAGAGTATTTAATAGGGAAATTAGTTTTGAAGAAATTTTTACATAACCTTTGTCCTGAGTTATTTGATGATTTTATTCAAGTTGTAGAAACAGGAAAACCTCTAGAAAAAGATTTTTATTATCAACATAATCAACATAATAATTGGTATCATTTTATTGCTGTAAAATTAGGAGATGGTTTCGCAATTACAGTTAGAGATATTACAGAACGAAAAGAAATCGAATTACAGTTAACTCAAACCAATCAAGAATTACAAAAATCTGAAGCAGCATTACAAATTAATTTAAGAAAAAGTATACTTCTACAAAAAATAACTAACAAGATTCATTGTTTTTTAAAAGGCTCAGATATTTATGAAGTTGCTGCTCAAGAAATTGGCAAAATATTTAAAGTGAGTCGTTGTTTAATCCATACCTATATCAATGATCCTGTTCCCAGAGTTCCCTACGTTGCTGAATATTTAAACCAAGGATTTTGTTCTGTTTTAAATCGAGAAGTTTTGATTCAAAATAATCCCTGTATGTCTAAAGTTTTAGAAGCAGAAAAAGCAGTTTACTCTGAAAATGTCTACGAAGATTCCTTTTTCAATCAATGTCAGGACTTTCTTGACTATTGTGGTGTAAAATCATTAATGGCTGTGAGAACATCTTGTCATTCAGAAACCAATGGATTAATTTATTTAGAACAATGCGATCGCTTTCGCCAATGGACAGCAGAAGAAGTAGAATTATTAGAGGCAGTTGCCACTCAATTAGGAATTGCCATTGCCCAAGGAAATTTGTTAAAACAGTTAGAATATCAGGCTAATTTAGATGGTTTAACTAGCATTGCTAACCGTCGACGTTTTGAGGAAACTTTTGAGCAAGAATGGAGTCGTTGTCTGAGGGAAAGACAGCCTTTATCCTTGATTTTATGTGATATCGATTATTTTAAATTTTATAATGATCAATATGGTCATTTAAGCGGTGATGATTGTTTAAAAAAAGTTGCTCAAACCTTGGCAAAAACAGTTAAAAGATCGGGAGATTTAGTGGCCCGTTTTGGAGGGGAAGAATTTGTCATAATCCTACCCAATACCGACTTAAAAGGGGCGGAAATAGTTGCACAATCACTCAATGAACAAATCCAAGCATTAAACCTACCCCATCCAAGTTCTGAAGTTAGTAATTATGTTACGATCAGTTTAGGAGTTAGTAGTCTTATTCCTACTTACAAAACCCCATCAAAAAAATTGATTAATTTAGCCGACAAAGCTTTATATCAAGCTAAAGAAGAAGGGCGCAATCGCTATATTTTATCTGTTGAAAATTCGTAAGCCAGGGAAATTTTAAATCATTAATAATGTTTTTTAGCTTACTTTATATTGAAAGTATTTTGAGTAACAATTGATCAATAGTAGCATTATGATCGATAAAAGAGAATAAATGTTTATACTGTATTTTTCCTGTTTTATCTAATACAAACTGCGCTGGAAGAGGGGCTCCTAATGCTTGCCCTGTATGATAGATTCTAAATACTCGACAATCAGGATTACTCAACAAAGGCATTTTTAGTCCTAAATCTTTGACCACAATTTCACTTTGTTTTGCATCGGTACTGGTAATCATTAAAACCTCTACCCCAAGCTGAAGAAATCGCTCATAATACTTGTTCAGACTAATAATATGAGGATAACAAAAGGGACAATATTGCTTCTCTGTAAAGATGCGAGTGAAGGCTAAAACGATAGGTTTTTGATGAAAATAATCTGATAATTTAATATTACGATTGTTAGTGATATCAGGCAAAATGAAGTTAGGTGCAACGTTTCCTAGAGAAATTTGATTGGTTGCAGGAATAGGTAAAAAGTTATTAAAAAACCGTTGATTAATAAGACCAGTGAAATCTGTAGACGTTAACATAATTATTGTGCTTATATTTATAATTTCATTATATAGCAATTCCCATACTTATGATGTGCCAATTTTTCTCGTTTTAGCAGTCAATCGGAATTTAGAATTACCTCCAACTTGAGGTGGAGGCTTAAGAGTGAAAACCCAGAAAAGCCAGACTTCCGATTGCTGAAGCTGAAAAGAGGATAGTTTTATAAGGTATTTTAGTTTTATTGAGACTGAGTAAAAGCAAAAAATAGACATCCATAAATACTCTGGAATAATCTAAGTAATAACCTAAAATTGTCATGCTACTAAAAGCAAACATTAAACTATAGAAAAGGCTGCTAATTAGAATCAATAAATTCTCTTTAGGTTGTTTGATATAAATAATAAAAATAGCCACTAAGCTAAATAGTAAAAGAAAAAACATATAAGCTTCAAAAAAATTTCTGCCATTGACACCTCCTGTTAAGATACTAATTATTTTATTGATGATTCCCATCAGAGGAAAACCAAAATTATCCTTAACTCTTACTTTCCCAGGTAGATCAAGAAAACTAATATAAACTGTCCATAAAATGGGAGGAATAAAACCCCATAATAAATATTGAATTTGTTTAAATTTTCTCTCTATAAGACTCGTTAAAAATAAGGAAAACCAAACAATTAATAAGGTTTCTCTCGTTAAACAGCCTAGACTAATAAATATGGCTGTACCTTTAAATTTATCATAGCGATAACAATAAAAAGAAGCCAGCAAAAAAACACTACTCAATAAATCAGCAGTACCTAAAGATAAAACCATCCAAATACCAGGAATAGATAAGGTAAATAAACATTGATATTTACCTAGATTATCTAATTTAAAATAGAGTTGGGTAATGGCAACAAGAATGACAATAGAAATAGCATTGATGCCTACCATGACATAAGGTATTAAAGTTTTATTTCCTAATCCTAAAAGATAACTGATAAGAGGATATAGAATACGACGATATCGATAAATAGGATGATCTAAACTATTAATTGTTTCAGGATTTTGTAAAAAAGGGTCAAGGGCTAAGCTCAAAAATTGTTGCCCATCATAACCAATTTCTCCTTGATAAATTAATGTATTTTCAGCATTCAGGAAAGGAGATAAAGGCAGGATTGAACCAATACGAAAAAAGCCAGTAATATTACCATCAAATTTAATCCAATAAAAATAGAGTGTAATAGCAATAACAATCAAAGAGGCAATGATAATCTGATAAATATTATGGGAAAATTTAGTAGTTGTATGATTAGTCATTTCAGAAAATCAATAAGGTATAATGATGTCAATTAGAATGTAGAATTTAGAATTACCGACCCCTAAATTTGGAGGCTTGAAACCCTTTTTTTCGTTCAATAGAAACATCTTCTTACTTAGAGTATTCTAAACCCTCTAACTTCTTAGATGTTCAAAACAAAGATCAGATGTACAAAGATAGTTTAAAATAATAAACGATGTAAATTAACGAGGAGAACCCCCTTGCCACACACCATTGTAACTGAAACCTGTGAAGGTGTTGCCGATTGCGTTGATGCTTGTCCCGTCGCTTGTATTCATGAAGGTCCCGGAAAAAATGTCAAGGGAACAGACTGGTATTGGATCGATTTTGCCACCTGTATTGATTGTGGAATTTGTTTACAAGTTTGTCCCGTAAAAGGTGCTATCCTACCAGAAGAAAGACCAGAACTACAAAAAACTCCCTAATTTAATTGCCATTATTATTCAATAAGAAATTATAAAAACCTTTTTAAAACATGGAAAATATCTTAGAAGTTAAGGAAGTTTATGCAGGATATGTCAAAGATTTGAATATTTTACAGGGCATCAATTTTCGTATTTCCCTAGGAGAATTAGTAGCTGTTATTGGTCCTAATGGTGCCGGAAAATCCACCTTAGTAAAAACAATTTTTGGACTTCTAAAAACCAATCAAGGGCAAATTATATTTAAAGGACAAGATATCACAGGCTTAAAATCCGATCAAATTGTCAAACTAGGAATGTGTTATGTTCCGCAAATTTCTAATGTTTTTGCCACCTTGAGCATCGAAGAAAACTTGGAAATGGGAGCCTTTATCAGTAATGGCCCATTGAAAAAACAAAAAGAAAAAATATATACCATGTTTCCCCGACTTGCTGAGCGTCGTCGTCAAAAAGCCGGAACTTTATCAGGGGGAGAAAGACAAATGTTAGCTATGGGGCGAGCCTTAATGCTGGAGCCAGATGTTCTCTTGCTCGATGAACCCTCCGCCGCCTTATCGCCTATATTGGTTAATAGCGTTTTTGAACAAATTCAAGCTATCAATGCCACAGGAAAAGCTATTATCCTAGTAGAACAAAACGCTAAAAAAGCCCTGATGATGGCGGATAGGGCTTATGTCTTAGAAAGTGGGCGCGATCGCGTTGAAGGGACCGGAGAAGCACTGCTCAACGATCCCAAAGTAGGACAACTCTATCTAGGGGCTGCTTATCAGGAGAGAGAATAATGAGAAAACTTGATTCTTCAACTGTTCTACAATTTCAAAAATACAAGCTAAGCTAGATAAATAACATACTCACCACAGTCACAGCATAGATGAGAAACAGGTTTGTCTGCCAAAGTTTCATCTATCTGAGGACTTTAGAAAACGATATAATTCCATGCTGCGAATCATTACCCAGTCAGCTGAGATAAACACAGAATTGCAACGAATCCATGATCGCCCTTATCGAGATGAGATTCAAGCGAAAGAATTTGTAGTGGGGGAAATTCTCGAAAGAATTAAGCAGCAGGGGGATCAAGGCTTATTAAAACCCAATCAAACTCCCATTGCCGTTAAGGATCTTAAAGTCAGGGGTTCACAACTAGATGCAGCATACCAAAAAATTCCCAAAGAACTCCTCGATGCCATTCAAATTATTAGCCAACGCCTAGAAAGCTTCTATAAACAACAACTTTCCACCGCCTCCGTTAAATTTGAAGCAGATGATGTGGTAATTGGCAAACGTTACACCCCCGTCAAACGGGCTGGAATCTATGTTGCTGGGGATCAAACCTCTCCCATTAGTCGGGTACTAATGCAAACTATTCCCGCTAAAATTGCCCAAGTGCCTGAAATTATTCTGATGACTCCAACAGATGAAACCGGACAAGTTCCCCCAGATATTTTAGTTGCGGCTCAAGTCACAGGGGTGAATAGAATTTATGGTTTAGGGGGAGCCAAAGCCATTGGAGCCTTAGCCTATGGAACCCAAACCTTGTCCAAAGTCGACGTGATTACTGGTACTGGGGGGCTAGACGTGATTCTCGCTAAACGGATGGTTCATGGTAGCGTTACCACTGATACCCCCATAGATGCCTCAGAATTGTTTATTATTGCCGATCATACAGGGAACGATACTTATATTGCTGCGGATTTATTAGCTCAAGTCGAACAAGATCCCAGTAGTGCCGTTATTGTTATCACATCGGATTTAGAGTTAGCCAGAAAAATTCAAGCCAAAGTACAACAAAAACTACAAGATAATGCTTATGGCATTCTCTCAGAAAAAGCGATCGCCCACTATGGATTAATTATTGTTGTGGAATCTATCGAAAAAGCCATTACTATTAGCAATGAATTTGTGCCCCATTATTTAATGCTAACGGTAGAGGAGCCTTGGGATTTTGTTCAGAAAATTAGTGGTGTGGGCTGTCTTTTAATTGGCGGTAGTACCCCAAAAACCTTAGGAGACTATTTAGGCAGTGGGGGTGTTATCCTACCTCCTTCTGGTTTGATTCGTTATGCTTCTTCTGTACGAGTTGAAACCTTCTTAAAGCCTTCCCATATCATTGAATATTCCCCCTCTGCCTTAAAAAAATTGGCCAATGCTCTCAAAATTCTAGCCTTGACTGAAGGGTTGCCAGGCAGTGCAGATACTCTAGGGTTACGCTTAGAGGAAGATTCATAAATCACCATTAACATGATCGATGTTCGTACTTGTGAGATTAATTTAAACCATTGGTATGTGGTAGCCCAAAGCAAAGAAGTCAGCACCAAGCCCATTGCGGTTCAACTATGGCACCATTCCATTGTCCTTTATCGAGATAATCAGGGCAAAATTCACGGATTAGAGAATTCTTGTCCCCATCGTCGAGTACAATTAAGCGAAGGCAAAGTAATTAATAATTTCTTGGAATGTGCTTATCATGGTTGGCAATTTAATGAGCAAGGGGATTGTACTTTAATTCCCTACTTATCCGATAATCAAGCTTTGCCTAATTGTAAAATCAAACCTTATAGTTTGCAAGAATCTGATGGTTTTATTTGGATATTTTTGGGTGATAAAGAAGTTTTAGAAGAGCAAAAGATTCAACCGATGAGTCTTCCTGAATGGGAACATCTCAATTATATCGGCACCGTTTCAGTGATTGATTGTCAAGCCCATTTTTCTTTTCTCATTGAAAATTTGATGGATATGTATCATGGTCATCTTCATGATAATTATCAAGCTTGGACAGGGGCACAATTAAAAGATTTATCAACAACAGAAGAAGAAGTTAGAGCCACTTATGAAGCTCAAAGTTATTATAAAATTGATAAAATTTGGTCCATCAGTCAATTATTTTTTCCTCGCTTTCGTAGTCTCCATTCTGAACAGTTAATGGTTCGTTATATTTATCCCCATTGGCAATCACAATTAGGGGCAGACTTTACTATTTATTGTTTATTTTCTCCGATTAATAATACCCATACCAGAGCTTATTTAATTCATTTTACCTCCTTAAATGCCTTCTGGCGATTACATAAATTACCTCGGTGGTTTCGACAGTTAATTAAAGACAAACTTTGGGGCACAGCCCAAACAATGTTAGATGGATTAGTAGAACAAGATATAAAGATGATAGAACAAGAACAACAAGCCTATTCTCAACCATTAAAACGGCGAAACTATGAAATTAATCCCACGATTTCGGCTGTGCAAGCAATGGTTAAAAAACAAGCTAAATCAGAAGCAATAAACTAATTTTTAATTAACCCTTTAAATATGGCTATAAATCAAAAAAATGTACATAAAGAACAGAAGGGCATCAAGAATAATGGTATAATGGCGCGCGAGAGCTAAATCTAATAAAATTATCTAGCTATAGAATGAAAACGCCTAGTTTTATTTCCCCCGAATTATCTCCCGAAGAGCTAAAAATAGAAAATTGCTTAAAATTAGGTGTACTCGCATCGGGAAGTGGCACAAATTTTGAAGTCATTGCTAATGCGATTAAACGAGGAGAATTAAACGCCCAAATTCCCCTACTGATTTATAATAATCCCCAAGCTCAAGTCAAAGAAAAAGCAGAAAGCTTAAACATAGAGGCAAAACTATTAAATCACCGCGAATTTAAACAGCGTGAGGATCTAGATCAAGCCATTGTTAACCTCTTTAAATCCTATGATATTGAGTGGGTAATTATGGCAGGTTGGATGAGAATTGTCACCCCAGTTTTACTAGAGGCGTTTCCCAATCATGTGATCAATATTCACCCTAGTTTATTACCGAGTTTTAAAGGCATAAAAGCCGTTGAAAAAGCCTTAAAAGCAGGAGTAAAAATCACAGGTTGTACAGTTCATCTAGCTAGTTTAGAAGTGGATAGTGGTCCGATTTTATTACAAGCCGCCGTTCCTATTTTACCTAATGATACTCCAGAAACTTTACACACAAGAATTCAAAAACAAGAACATAAAATTTTCCCCCAAGCCATTGCCTTAGCTGCAAAAACTTACTAAACTATGGATCATTTACCTGATTTTATTCTTTTTGCTCAACATGGATGGGCTGATAGCAACGAAGAGATTAGCCAATTGGCCAAAGCATTAGCAACCGAAAAAACAAAAATTATTAGTCCCAATTTAGGATGGATAAAAACTTGGTTAAATATCGAACCCCTAATCGAAAGGGTTAGCGAAAAAGCCCAAACCACCCTTGAGGAATATCCTAACATTCCTTGGCGGATTATAGGCCATTCAATGGGGGGATTAATTTGGCTAGAAGTGCTACATCAAAATCCTCAATGGTGGGAAAAAATACACTCTTTCACTCTCATTGCTTCTCCCGTTGGTGGAGCAGACTTAGCCAGAATAATTGATCCTTTATCTATAGGCGTTGGCATTGCGGCTGACTTAGGAAAAAATCGTCGTCTCATAGCAGATAGAATTACCAAAATTGTCCCTACCTTAGTAATTGCAGGAAATATAGATAACGGCAGTGACGGAACAATTCCCGTATCATCAACCAAATTATCCTATGGTCATTTTGTCTGTTTACCCAACCTTTCCCATAGTCAATTAAAAAACCATTCTAGTGTCGTTGAGATCATTCAAAAATTTTGGAAAACCTCCCCCACACCAGCCTTATTTGAAAAAGACTTTCCTACCGTTTTAATTGATAGACTGCAATTAATCCTTGGTATGACTGATGGACATCCGCGAGATTTTGAAAAAGCCAAACCCTATCTCAGTTTTGAGGGAGGAATTAGTATTGAACTATGGAAAAATCCCCTCAATATTCTTCATGTTTATGTAGCCAATGACCAACAAGAATGTTTATATGCAGGGTTTGTGGGATGGATTCATTCTGAAGGACTATATCAAGGTTTAGAAGCCATCCATCAAGATTACTATCAGTTAGTGATTCATGGACTCGATTAACTATGTTAAGAAAACAGAGAAACTTTCCAAATGAACAACAAATTATAAACATTTATGCTAACTTCTTATAGGGGAGTTTTCCTCTGAATTTCTTGTTTGTATCTACCAAAAGGCCATTGCAAACCCCATTATCCATTTGTCTTTACAGCAGCGACGAACATTTGACCTACTCATTGACCAATCATTTGAGTGGCGATCGCTATCATCTCCAGATTATCGATGATTCGGAGCATTTAATGCCCTATTTAAAGAATCATAGCGAAACCATCGACTGCCTGATTGTACAGCGAGAGGCGATGGTTTTACCCCTGTTCAACCAACTCTATGAACAAGGAACCCTATTACCCATAATTATCCTCGAAGGTGTGTCCACGCCCTCCAAAAACTATTCCAAAGTTGGACCGCCAACCTTTTTATATCATAGTGCTGAAGTTCATCATCAGGTTGAACCCTTAGAAGATATTCAAGCTACCATTGATCGCGCTATTACTAAGTTCCTACACTTAGGGCCAAGTTGCTTTTTAGGCGATCGCTCCCTCTCATCTCAAGGAGAAATGATTTCAGAAAATGATCAAGGTTTTCTCTTATTACAGCAGCGTCGTTTAGCCGAAAAACTGAAAGAAAGGTTGGGCTATTTAGGAGTATATTATAAACGAAATCCCAAGTATTTTTACCGCAATCTTTCCCCAGAAGATAAACAGGAATTAACTCGACAATTAAGTACCAGTTATCGAGAGATTATTCTCAATTATTTTGACGAAGATACAGACATTAATCAAAGTATTGATCAATTTGTTAATCAAGCTTTTTTCGCAGATGTTTCCATTTCCCGTGTCTTAGAAATTCATATGGATTTAATGGACGAATTTTCCCAACAACTGAAATTAGAAGGTAGAAGTGAAGAAATTCTTTTAGACTATCGTTTAGCCATCATTGATATTTTAGCTCATTTAGGAGAAATGTATCGCCGTTCCATTCCTAGAGGAGATTTACTTTTTGATTTATTGAATCAGATCGATTAGAGTTAAAGTGAGTATATGACATTTTACTATAAATTTTGTTGTTTCCTGAACCTAAATATTGTTGTTGATAACCCTCTGTAACTGATTGCTATGATTGACTTCAAAAAAACCTATGTTCTAAAATTGTACGTAGCCGGAAACACTCCCAATTCTGTGCGAGCTTTAAAAACCTTAAAAAATATCCTAGAAGAAGAGTTTAAAGGGGTTTATGCGTTAAAAGTGATTGATGTACTAAAAAATCCCCAACTAGCAGAAGAAGATAAAATTTTAGCCACTCCCACCCTTGCTAAAATTTTACCCCCACCTGTGCGTAAAATTATTGGGGATCTCTCCGATAGAGAAAAAGTCTTAATTGGTTTGGATCTACTCTATGAGGAAATTAGAGAAAGAGAAAACGATCCTTGAAAGCTAAAAAACTAGATTCAAGGTTCCGCTTTCTTTTCATCCCTAACCATCATTTTTTTTAATTATATAACCATTAATAAAGCAATCATGAATCAACCTCTTCCTAGCGAAAATAGACCTCAACAATTAGCCCCTAAAGGTGTTCGCAAAATCAGAACAATCATCGAAGGATTAGACGAAATTACTCACGGAGGATTACCTTTAGGAAGAACAACCTTAGCTAGTGGTACATCAGGAACAGGAAAGACCCTTTTTGCGGTACAATTTTTGTATCATGGGATCAAGTATTTTGACT
>JASJEA010000302.1 GCA_030064935.1 Crocosphaera sp.
CCGCCGCCGCCGCCTCCACCTCCGCCGCCGCCGCCTCCACCTCCGCCGCCGCCGCCTCCACCGCCGCCGCCTCCACCTCCGCCTCCACCGCCGCCGCCTCCACTATCGCTACCACCACTATAGCCACCGCCACTATAGCCACCGCCACTATAGCCACCACGACTACCTCTACCAAACAGAATCATGAAGAAGAAAAAGATCCAAAACAATGAGGCCGCACTATGCGCTAGAAAATATGCAAAACCAGAAACTATATCAATTAAAGGTTTAATAGGAGATTGCCAAGCAGGGAGAGGTAAATTCAAAATATCATCAGGAAAACTAACTTGGACTTCAATCTCTTCTTGGGGTTGAATGTAGTAACTAGAAACAAATTTAACAGTTCTATCGTTTTCTAAATATGCTTGTGCTGGCACCCCAAAACTTTTAAAATCAGTAATTTTGCCAGCTAATTCTGGAGGTAATTTAACCTTAACTTCTGAATCTCTAATTAGCACTTGTCTATCTTTAAAAATGGCCTTCCAATAAACTTGATTAAGATTAGACCTCTTATCCATGTGTAGACCACCAATCACCCGATAATTAATGAGAAATGTATGAGATTCTGGTGGATTTAGATCATGCCGCCATTCAATAATGATCTGATTATTTTCTTTTTTAGTAGTATGAGGTAACTTTAGTCCATTTTCTGTTACAGAAACATCAGTAAGATCATCAACTTTATCCAAAGGTATATAACGATAACGACGATTAGAATGAGCTTTGGTAAAAACATATTTCTGGGTTTCTTGTACCAACATATCCCCATTATTTTGTACGTCAATATCAACATTAATAAATTCCCAGTAAAAGGGAGATGCACTTTGAGCATTGACTGGAAATATGCCTTGAGTAATAACTACATTTGAGAGCAAAATAAATAGACAACTAATCACCAATAAGGCAATTTTTTTAAGCTGTTTAAATTGAGATAATTTTGACAATACAGCGTTTTTAGTTCTCATAAGCTCCAGGTTTTCCTGTTTTCTCTAGATGGGTTTCAATTAGCGATCGCTTTGTTAGTGAATCAACCATAGCACAGCTTTCTTTGCTTTTCCTATGGTTTGTCTTCAAAGCACTAGAATATTAAATAATAATTTAATAAATCTAAAATCTATCTTTATTAATTAGACCCAATTGTTTTTGATAATTTTCCTTGTTTCAAGCCTCCAACTTGAGGTGGAGGTAATTATAAATTTGCGCATTCGCGCATTCGCGCATTCTACATTCTGATTGACTATATTTTTATGAACTATCTAAATACTAGAGTTGATTTTTTGTAACTCAGAATGGCTTAATTCTCGCCATTCACCAGAGTTTAATCCCTCTAACCTCAAATTCCTTATTTGTTGTCCTTTTTGTACTCCTATGGCGATTCTAATCAGTCTTAGGGTTGGATAACCTACCGCCGCCGTCATCCGTCTCACTTGCCTGTTTCTTCCTTCTGTTAACGTCATTTCTAACCAGCTAGTAGGAACCGTTTTGCGATAACGTATGGGAGGATCACGGGAAGGAAGGGAAGGAGGATGCTCCAATAATTTAACCTTTGCCGGGCGGGTTTGATAGTCTTTAATAAGAAGGCCCTGACGTAACCGAGTTAAGGCGGTATCATCAGGTATCCGTTCAACTTGGACTAAATAAGTGCGAGGATGGGCGAATTTTCGATGAGAGAGGCGATGTTTTAATAACCCGTCATTGGTTAACAAAAGTAAACCTTCACTATCGAGATCCAATCTTCCCACTGGATAAACGTCTTTAACCTTAATATAATCTTTGAGGGTGAGGCGAGGATTATCTGAACTACTATTATCTGTAAACTGACATAGTACGCCATAGGGTTTGTTGAATAAAATATAGCGATAGGGCTGCTTTTTTTGTGACATTTATGGGTTTTAATTAGGAATGGGGTTGGCCAAATAAGACTAAGGAACAACTTAATTTTTTCAAGACTTCGGTGGTGATATCACTAACAGATAAACCGCCAGCAGTACGACGACGAAACGATCTTAAGATAACCAGATCAAATTGATGAGAAGCACGAATAATGACTTGTGGTGGAGAGTCGTGAACAATCATTTTTATTTTACATTTTTCTGAAAATTCATATTCAGTAATCAGGTTAGATAAAGCGGTTTTAAAGTCTCTAATTTGTTCGGGAGGAGTTTGGCGATCGCAGATATGTAAGAGGGTAATACTTCCTTGATTCGCATAAGCAAGAAGTTTAGCAAATCTGATAGTTTCTAAGGTAGCTTTACTTAAGTTTTTAACGGGTAATAAAATCCGACGCAAGTTTGTAGGATTATCGAATAAACGCATCACTGCAACCGGACAATGGGAAGACCAAAAGACTGTATCCAAAATGGTTCCAAATAGTCGCGCTTTCAACCCGATATTTTCTCTCCATCCCATAATAATAAGACTAGCTTTTTTTTCTTTAGCTGTACGACTAATTCCTTGAGCAATATCATCATCGATACGTATAATCGGTTGAGTATTAACCTCAAATTGTTGACTAATTTCTCCAGCACGATCTAATAAATTTTGACTTCTTTTTAAGTTTTCTTCAACTTGTGGATCATCCATATGAACACCAGCAGCAGCAATAGAAACCGGAACAATAATGCCTGATTCTTTTCTGGCTAATAAAGCACCCATTTCAATTAAATCTCTTTGAGTACGGGGGTTATAAATTGGGATAACAATGGTAAAATTATCATTTTCTCTTTCAGATTTTAATTGAGGCAACCATTCCTCTAAGGTACTTCCTATATGTCTATAGTCTTCATTCTCTCTTGTTTTAGGTAAGGGTAATTTTGTAGCAAATTGTGCTGTTAAAACAGGCCCTAAAATTGAGGTAATTAACATTAAGACAATTACACTATTAAAAACAGATTCATTGATTAATCTTTCCCCTGCTACATTTTGTATTTCGTAAGCAGCTAAAGCAGCAGCTAAAGTTGCAGCCACTTGGGGTAAAGATAAAGACCACATAGTTAATGATTCAGCCCAAGTATATTGATAAATAAGCTTTGCAGCCGTTGCTGCGATTAATTTTGCTATGATTAAACCCCCAACAATTCCTATCACTAAAGGCAGTTCAAATTGAAGAGTTTTGAAAAAAATAGGAATATCTAACAAGAGCCCCATTCCAACAAAAAAGAAAGGGATAAATAAAGTCCCTCCCACAAATTCTACCTTTTCTTTTACTGGACCGTCACCCACTACATCATTAACAGCTAATCCTGCTAAAAATGCTCCAACAATTTTATCAATATTGATAAGTTGTGCGCCAATAGATGCTAAGAATACAGCTAGTAAAACAAACAAAAATTGATTACTTTCTTCATCACCAGTACGTCTAAAATATTCTTTTCCTAACCAGTCAAAGCCAAAGAGAATAATTAAAGCATATATCCCTAAAGAAACTAATTGAATCACTAGACTAGCAGCCGAGAAATTACCTCTATGAATGGAAACAGAAATCGCTAATACTAATAACGCTGCAATATCTGTAAAAATAGTCGCTCCTACCGTTACCATAACTCCCTCATTTTTCACCATTCCTAATCGTTGAATAATGGGAAATCCTAATAAAGTATGGGAAGCTAATAACGAGCCAATTAAAATAGAAGAATTTAAGCTAAATCCAAAATTTATTCCTACTAAACTACCCATAAAGAGGGGTAAAAAGAAAGTTAAAGCACCAAATACTAAAGAGCGTTCTTTTGTTTTACGGAACTCACCTAAATCTATTTCTAACCCCGCCACAAACATGAGATAAATTTTACCAATATCAGCAAACAGTTTAATACTTTCTGAGTCTGCATCTAATAGATATAAGCCATTTTCTCCTAAGATAACACCAGCAAATAAGAGCCCCACTAAGCCAGGAAGTCGTATCCGTTCAAAAATAGGAGGTAACGTCAGAATAACCAATAATAAAATGGTAAAAGAAACTAAAGGATTACTACGTAAAATAGATAACAAATCTTCCATTCAGGTTAATCTTAGTTAATTACAATAACCATTATAGTCTCCCTGTTTGACTTTAAGCTTTGCTAACATTTTATCCATATTCTGACGGCTTAATTGGGGTATCTAAACCGCATTTACGATCAGATTGAACACCTAACAGAAGTTGCTTATAATAAGCCTCGGTAACGAATAAAAATTAAAATTACTGCCCACGATCCTAACGCAACTTTAATGGCAACTAAAATGTTGAGAAGAGGAATCATGCCACCACTGAGTAGAGTTCCTATGTCGCCATAGGGCAATTGTAAACCAATTAATGTCATAACTGCCAAAATAATGAAGATTAGCACGGAGATTTTTTCCCAAGTCGCTGCTCGCCAACGTTGATAAATGTTTTGCATCCATTCAGACGGGGAAGTAATAGCAATAAGCCCAATAGCAGTTCCTCCCGCAACCCCTGCCGCAAATCCACCTCCTGGGCTCAGATGTCCCCTGATAGCTAGTTCAATGCTAACTAAGGCTGCAATGGTTGCCCCTAATCTTGCTAAAACAATTGACGGCTGATCATTAAATTGATAAATCATGGTTAAGGGCTTTTCATTGCCCATGAGAAATCTGACACCCATCACCGCTAGGGTAAAGACAACCACCTCAAAAACAGTATCATAGAGGCGGTTTCTAAAGATGATCCCTGAGACTGCATTAGCAACGCCGCTATCTTGTACAATCGTTTCCACGATGGAGGGCTCCCATAACTCGGCTATGGGGTTAGGCATAACTAGCATTTTCACATAAAGGGCAACTCCTGCTATCAAATAAACCCATTTCATGACTGTTTCTCCTTGCTATTTGAGGGGTTAAAATAAGTAATTAGAGTGGGGGATAATTCTGGTTTTATGATCTCATAAAGCCTTTGAACTCTTGTCAGGGTATGATAGTTGCCATCGCTGTCTAAGTTAACTTGACAAGTTCCGTGAATATCCTCATCCTTAAAAGCTTGATCTAAAGCTTGTTTGTCTTGATAAGATACCAGTTCTAGCCTAAGATGATATTTATTTAAAATTGTTTTTAATTGAGTTATTAATTGTTGAAAACTTTCTTCTTTTTTGGTTTCCTTGTCAAGGATTCCTAAGCGCATTACCATCGAAGAACGAACAGCAACCCCATAAAGGGTGATAGCTAACATTGTCCCCACTAATGCTTCGGTTAAGGCAACATCTGCTGCTCCAAACATCCCATAAACTAAGGCGGCAACTGCCCCTAAAATTCCTCGAATAACTAAAGCGTGGTAGGGGTTTACTTGTAATACGGTTAAAGCAGCAGAGAGGGGTAATAGGGCAGTGATAACATAGAGATAAGTATCATTCATTGTGGTTATTTTTTAGGGAAAGTATAGAACTATTCTTTGATTTCTTCACTACTGGAACAATAAGCTAAAACATAACCTAAGACAGTGTTCCATATTGCTAGGGAAATAATCGCTAAAATCAGTAATGGCCATTCACTGGGTATCTTTAAAAAGAGTCCAAAAATAATACTCATTGACCCCAAAGTATCAGCTACAGAAAGGCTATGGAGTTTATATAAAACTGAGCGATC
>JASJEA010000303.1 GCA_030064935.1 Crocosphaera sp.
TCCCAAAACGGTATGATTTGTATAAAAACTTAAATAAATTATATCGTAAGCGTTGTGAAGGTGTGTTTTTAACCACCTTCACAACATCCGCTTAGAATCCTTTGTGTTTCAACCAAAGGAGATGTCAAAAGCATTGATTGAATATAAAAGAAACTAACTTAATCACTGTCTAAAAAGCTTTACTCCTTTGTCATCTACCATATTAAGATGGTCTTTTATTGTTTTTTGAGTGATGGGATGAACCCAAGTTGCTGCAATGTCACACAAGGGAACTAAAACAAATCCTCTTTCGATCATACGAGGATGAGGAATCTCTAGAATTTGGGTTTCTAAGATTAAATCGTCGTATAATAATAAGTCTAAATCTAAGGTTCGAGGTCCCCATTTTTGTTGCCGAATACGACCGAAATCTTGTTCAATTTTTAGTAATTCTCCTAACAATTTTTCTGGGGTTAAACTGGTTTCTAAAATGGCACAACCGTTGAGATAATTAGGTTGAGGGGGGCCGATGGGAATGGTTTCATACCAAGGTGAATGGTTAATCAATTTTAGATGAGGATGTTGGGATAATCGTTTAATTGTTGTTTCTAAAATTGTCAAAGAATTCCCTAAATTACTTCCTAAAGCAATGGCACACTGACTCATCATTGTCGTTTACATTTCATAAGTTAATCCTGTAGAAAAGTCAATTTCTACTGATCTTTCCTTCCTTTTTACCTTTGGCTAATACAGATATCATTTTAACATGGCTGAAAATTGTCCTAGTTATCAGCCCGTTTTAATTGAGGAAAACTCACTTTTTTCCACCCATCTTCTAACAATGTGTACAGTACAGGCACTACAATTAAACTTAATACAGATGAAGTGATTAAACCGCCAATAATTGCCACAGCCATTGGTTGTCTTAATTCCGCACCTGCACCGACACCAATAGCTAGGGGAAGCATTCCTAAAATAGTTGAAGCAGTAGTCATGATAATTGGACGTAACCTCACTTCTCCTGTTTTAAGAATAGCATCATGACGACTCATTCCTTCTTGTCTTAGTTGGTTGGTATAGTCCATTAAAAGGATAGCATTTTTATCGAGTAATCCTAACAAGAATATTAGTCCGATTAAGGATATCATGCCAAAATCACTTTGGGTAATTAAGAGAGCAAACATAGCCCCAACAATACACAGAGGAAGGGATAAAAGTACCACAAAAGATTCTAAAAAGCGTCCAAATGTAAAATATAGAATAACCATCATACAAATAATGGCTAAGGATAAAACGATGGCAAATTCTTTAAAAATGCTACGAACTTGTGCAGAGGCCCCTTGAATATCGAAAGTGACATCGTTGGGTAGTATTTCTTCTATTATTTCTATTACTTGTTTAGTAATATCACCTAATCCTATGTCTTCGGATAAGTTAGCAGTTAAATAGATAACTCTTTGTTGTTGAAAATGCTCAATGACTTCACTATTTTGGTGATCTGATAGTTTAACATCGACTAATCCTTGAATAGTTTTCAAGCGTTCTTTTAATTTATTTCCCGTGTTTTTCAAGCTTTCTAAATTGTTGCTTAATAAAGCAATTTTTAAGGGACTATCATCTCCAGTTTCAATAAAAAGTATGTCCTCAACACTAATGCTACCTCCTTTGAGATTAGGCAAAGCTTCTCTTATTTTAGCCTGTACTTGACTGGTGGTTAAATTACGTTGCTCTGTGAGTTGAACATAAATTTTTCCCTTGAGAGGATTACCTTGATAACCAGCTATCATATAAGCTGATTCTACATTTGCATCTTCTAAAACGATGCTTTCTAATTTGCTACCGACTCGATGGTTTCTTCTTAACAAAAATCTTTCAGGAGACTGGATCAAACCAGAGAAGAGAGAAGGTTGATTATCTTGATTATTGTTTTCTTGTGCGGCTCTTAAACGGCTAGGAATTTTCGGAGTTGGTAAGGTATAAATAACATTAAATTCTCCCCGATCCAATTTGGGAACAAATCCTTGGGGAATAAAGGGAATTAATCCTAAACCCACCATGAAACTGACTAAAGCAATACTAATTACCGTCTTTCGATGACTCAAAGACCAATTTAAAAGACGACGATAAATAGGACTTATAAAAAAGGGTTTATTTTGCTTTTGTTTGTTACTTTTTCTCGGTTTAATCCAATAAATTGCTAACACAGGGGATAAAGTTCTAGCAACTAACAAAGAAATTAAAACAGCAGCAGCTATTGTCATGCCAAAGGGTTTAAAAAATTGTCCTAAGTTACCACCAATAAAGGCAATCGGGAGAAAAACAGCAGCTAAAGTTAACGTAGAAGCTGTTACGGTTAAGCCAATTTCTTCGGTCCCTTTAATGGCTGCTTCACGGGGGCTCATTCCCTCTTCAATATGTCGTGAAATGTTTTCTACATCAACAATGGCATCATCAACAATAATGCCAATAACTAATGCTAATCCCAGTAAGGTAATGGTTTCTAAATTAAAGCCGGCTATGGCCATGACGATAAATGTTCCTAACAAGGACATCGGAATGGCCATAGCTGTAATTAAAGTAGCTTGAAAGTTACGTAAAAAGGGAAAAATGACCAAAATAGCCAGAACAATAGCCCCTAGTAAAGCTTCTAAGGTGGCTTGACTTGCTTCTTTAATATAATCGGCTTGCGTTTCAGCAATAACTAACTGAATATCTGGCAAACTTTCCCGCAACTTAGCAATTTCGTGATCTACGGCTGCAGCAACATCTAAAGTATTGCCATCAGCTTTTTTGACCACTTGAACCGCTAAAACATCGTCTCCATTTAAGCGTGTTAAGGTGGCTGGCTGAGTCTCTGAATTATTTAGGTTACTCTCAAGAGAGCCATCCCCTAATAAATCAACCCGTCTCACCCCTGGTAACGCTTGTAGGGATGGAACAATTTTCTCTTTAGTAATTGAAGCTAAACTTTCCAAAGATTCCCTTTGACTGGAAATTCCATAGGTTACGGCAACAGATTCGTTGAGGTTAAACGGGGTAACTTTGAACGTTGCTTGAGGGGGTAATTTAGCTTGTTCGAGAGACTGTTTTACTGCCTCGGTGGATTGATCGAGGTTCATTCCTGCCTCAAAAGCCACATTAACGATCGCTTGACCTGCATAGGTGGAAGAAAACAATTCTGCATTTGATAGCGATCGTAAAGCAGTTTCGAGGGGCTCAGTTAACTGTTCCTCTGTCTCCAATGGGGTTTCTAAGGAGACATTTCCCTGCACAATCACCACAGGAAAAGGTATTTCAGGGAATAGGGCATATTTGAGGGAACTAAAGGCCAACATCCCTGCCACAGCAACAGCGATCGCCACCAATAGGGTTAGCCGCTTATACTTAATAGCAACACGGGAGATATTCAAATGTTTGCGCCAAGATTGCTTCATACAAATTTGCCCGACTCACACCGTTTCTATGGTTATAGCAAGTTGTGCTGAAAACTGATCTTAAAAAAGTCTTCAGCTTACTATAACCAGTGACGCAATTTTTTCAGCGATCCCTCCCAAAATTGCCTATCATGGTCTAGTTTTCATAGATAATCTCTTCTAGTATCCCTTCAAAACAAGTTTGCCCATAACTGGTTAGGGTTTGTCTAGCTTGACTTTGACCATTAAGATAGCGTGCGAAAAGGGCTGTAAAGGCAGGAGTTGGGTATTTATCCCGCAAGGCGTTGATGGTACAGGTGCATCCTTGTTTAGCTTCTGCCTCTGTGAACCCTGCTTTTTGCGCTTCAGGAATACAAGACTGATTATAAAAACGCTCGAAGGCATCGGCGGCTTCTGCATTTTGAGTAACGACAGTGCTTCCTAATTGTAGTAACAATAGGGTACCCATCAAGATTTTGTAAGTCTTATTCATTGATGTTTTAGGGGTAAACAATAGATAGAACGAAAGGCTTTTATTATCAACACCCCTCACCTCCATTTTTAGTCTATCTCTCAACTTAGTATTGTGATTATAGACCCTATGGCAGTTATAAAGGCTGCACAACTTAGTTAACCCTGCTTAAAATCCCTTTACTGTTCTTTAGAAAAATTTGGGTTTTGTTGCAGAGCAATCCTTGTTAGACTCTAGAAATCTTTGCTATAATGGAAAAGTTGTAAAAACGGCGGCATAGCCAAGTGGTAAGGCAGGGGTCTGCAAAATCCTTATCCCCAGTTCGAGTCTGGGTGCCGCCTTTATGGATCTTGAATAATACTTTAGTATTGTTTTGACCAATTGTTTGAGACAGTAGAAATATGGTTACCAGTGAATACATTACTCAATCATTGGATACTCAAATTGAGGCAGAATTAATACAATTTAAGCTTTGGCGAAGAATGTCGTCAGAACAAAAACTAAATTCAGTTAGACGAACTTATCGCAAGGGATGTCAGTTAATTTTGATGGGAATTGAGCATCAATTTTCTAATTGTTCTGGGGATGAATTAAAGCAGTTATATTTAGTTAAGCGTTGGGGAAATTTCTATATTAATCTTCAAAATTTGTTTAATATTGAGGGAGACTTGATATTAGAAGACCCAATTTGGTTAATTCAGCAGTTAGGGACTATTTTTGATAGTTTACCAATACCTTATTATGTGAGTGGTTCGGTGGCAAGTTCTTTGCAAGGAGAAGTAAGATTTACGGAAGATTTGGATTTAGCAATTGAAATGAAACCTGAACAAGTTTCCCTTTTAATTGAAGCATTGAGTCAGGATTTTTATATTAGTGAGGTTGCCGTTAATGAGGCAATGCAAGGTTTCACCAGTTCCTTTAACGTTATTCATTTACAAACGGTAGAAAAAGCGGATATTTTTATTAGTGGTAAGGATGAATTTTCGGTTAGTAAAATGAATCGTCGTCAATTATATACCGTTGAGGAAACGCAATCATCTTTTTATGTTTGTAGTCCAGAAGATACAATTTTACAAAAGTTGGTTTGGTTAAATCTGAGTCAAGGACAATCTAAAAAACAATGGCGGGATATTTTGGGAGTTTTGAAGTTACAAAGGGAAGCATTAGAATTTAGTTATTTAGGGTTATGGAGTGAAAAATTGGGTCTTAAGGAACGTTTACAAAAAGCAATGATAGAATCAGGTTTATCTAGGGATTTATTAGGTTAAGGTATTTAAAATGCTGACATAAACAACAGCAGAAATTTACAACATCTTTATCTCCAGGTTGACAAAATTTGAGTTATCACTGTATCATAAAAATATATAGGTTACGTTCAGCATTAAATGATATTTGCGCTCAAAGTTTTCCAGGTAATTTAGGAAAAAAGATTTTTAACATCTTTAAACAAAGAAATTTATTATGGGATAACTTATATCAAAATATACAAAAAAGTAACCTTATTGACTTAAAGAATAAATAAAATTAATGTCATTCTTAAAATATATTCACCGCCAAAAATATTATCATCATGTCTGACATTTCCTTAGATCAAAACCAACTCAAAGAAACTCTTAAAATAGCAATTTATGAACTTTTCCAAGAAAATCGGGAAGAATTCACAGAACTGTTATCAGAAATAATAGAAGATGTTGCATTTATAAAAGCTATTGAAGAAGGAGAAGAGACAGAATTAGTGGAAAGGGAAACTATTTTTAAGATACTAAATAAAGAATCATGAAAACCGAGTTTAGAAAAAGCTTTGAAAAAGACTTAAAAAA
>JASJEA010000304.1 GCA_030064935.1 Crocosphaera sp.
GACAATTAGTGCGAGCATCTTGCTCGCGTCATAAATCATCATAATTACCCGATGTCCTAACTATAGTGGCGACTGCTATATCCCTTGATTTTTCTGCCTCGCGTCAACCCAAAATCTTAACTTTTTGCGCATGAAGCAGTTCAAAACCAGGTACTTTTTCAAGAGTTCAAGATGCTCAAACCCTTATTTGTCAATACTTTTAGATTTAATCAGCAAGCCCTAATTAAGGAATATCGTAGGTTGGGGTGTTTGCGTTAGCATTGCGCAGCATGGCACGTTTGCGGAGCATTTCCAACGGAAAAACCCAACAAAAAAAGCCTTTGATGTTGGGTTGCGCTATCGCTTAACCCAACCTACTACCGTGTCAAACTTGAAAATGTGGATTAAAAATCCTAACGCCCCAACCCCCTTCCATCCCCCCTAACCCCCCTTTGAAAGGGGGGAATGAGGGAAGGGGGAGAAAGACTCCCCTCTCCTAGCAGGAGAGGGGTTGGGGGAGAGGTCTTCCCTCGTTGCTAACCCACCATTTTGGTCTTGATATATAATCCGGTTGAATAGTCGTCATTGCGACGATAGGAAGCAATCTCAGGGGTGCGCGGAGATTGCTTCCTTCCACTCCGTTCCAGTCGCAATGACTTGGATATAGTAATTACCCGGATTTTATATGACACAGCACTACAACATAAGGATTTATTAAAATAACAAACATATACATGATCAATAGTCAAAAAGAAAAAATCACTGTTCTAGGTTCAGGTGTGGCATTAGGAGTTTATATTCCAGCCTTATTAGTTAATACCCAATTCAAAAAACAGAACCTTGATTCAGAAGTCGTCGTTATAGAAAACTTTTATAAAAAAGACAGTAAAGACAAGTTAAAAGGTTATAAAAAGGCATACCATAAAAACTTTTCTGTTGCTTTAATGGGTCATAAAATGACCAAGGATATTTCCTCTAGTCTAGATGACAATTTAGTGGATCAACTATTGCAAACTTGGCAACAGGAAAATCGTCTTCATTTCATTATTTGGTCTGGATTATGGATTCCAATTGTGGAAAAGTACAGAGAATTAGTTGCTCCCCAAAAAATAATAGTAGATGCTTGTCGGATTGATGCTGATATTTCCGCTACATTTAAAATTTTTGAGGGTAACTATGAGTACGATAATGATATTTGGTTGTGGAATTGGGAGCAACAGCAATTAATCTATGAGCTTCCTGTCACCAATCAAACTCCGATTCCTTATACAGAGAGAGAAAACCGATTTGTCACTCATGGTGGTGGTTGGGGTATTGGAACTTATCAAAATCGGATTGCCGAACTAGAAGAGCAAGGCTTTTTACTAGATATAGTTGCCTACAATATTGAAGAAGCAACAAACCCAAAACCAGGAAATCGCTATTTCATGGTAGACCCAAATTGGTCTCCCTGGCATAAAAATCAGCACGATCGACATGATTTTCCACCCTTTGGAGAAGTCACAAATATCAACGAACAACATTTCACAACCAAAGAAGAATATCATGGATTTTACGATTTAGCCAAGAAAAGTAAGGCGATTATTAGTAAACCTGGTGGTGGAACTTTAATTGACTCTTTATCTTCTGCAACACCGATTATTTTATTGGAAGCTTATGGTTATGCAGAGGAAAAAAATGCAGCGATCTGGGAACATTTCGGTTATGGTATTTCTTATGAAAAGTGGAAAGAACTCAACTATTCTGAGGAAGTTTTGTTACAACTTCATCAAAATCTGTTAGCTAAAAAGAATTTGATTAATTATCCCCAGAAATATGCAGAACGATTGTTCAAATGATTTTTTTGAGTTTTTTAAAAAATAAATAACCTACGATTCTAATCTACGACAAATTTACAATATGCAAATTTCTGTTCCTAAAACTTATAAAACTTTAGATACACAATCATTACTAATTTATCTGTCGGGCTTACCTTCAATAGCAGAAAAACTAGGAGGTAAGGTGTCCGACTGGCATGGGAGTGAGATTGGTGATGGTTATCTTAACTTTGTGTTTCTGGTGCAAGGGCCAAAGGGAAAAATTTGTGTTAAGCAAGCTGTTCCCTACGTCAGACTCATTGGGGAAGAATGGCCGATGACTTTGGAACGTATGGGTTTTCAGTATCAATGTCATCTAGAACATAGTCGTTACTGCGAACAATATTTACCCAAACTATACCATTATGACTCCCAACTTTATCTCATGGTGATGGAATACTTGCATCCACATATCACGATGCGTCACGGTATGATTCAAGGAATTTATTATCCCAACTTTGCCGAGCAGATTTCGGATTATCTCAGCCACTCTCTTTTCTTTAGTTCTAATTTTTGGCTATCTTCGGCACAAAAGAGGCAGAATATGGCTTTTTTCGACAAAAATAGCGAACTTTGTAAGATTATAGAGGATTGTGTGTTTACAGATCCCTATTGGGAAGCTAAAAATAACCGATGGACATCTCCCCAACTTGACCATATTGTTGCCGAATTCCGCCATGATGTACAGTTGAAACTGGCAGTTTCACGTTTACAATTAAAATATTTAACCAGTACACAAGCACTAATTCATGGAGATTTACACACAGGTTCGCTGATGCTGACACCAGAAAGTATGATGGTCATCGATCATGAGTATGCTTTTTATGGTCCTATGGCATTTGATGTGGGGAATGTAATCGGCAATTTACTACTAAATTACTTTGCTCAAGATGGTCACGCTACAATCGAACAGCCTCGCGAAGCATACCAAACTTGGATATTAGAAACTATAGAGCAAGTGTGGTTAAAATTTTATGACAAGTTTATGGGATTGTGGGAAAGTCAGACAACAGGTGAACCTTATTGTGAGCCACTGTTTGGCGATTCTTCAGGACAAGAAGCAATGGCAGAGGAGCGACATCTTTTCTTATGTGACTTGTTTACTGAAACTGTTGGTTTTGCAGGAGCGGAAATGATCCGTCGCATCTTAGGCTTGGCACACACTCTAGATCTAGATTCCATCGAACCTCCCGAACGACGAGCGGCTTGCGAGATTTCTTCTCTTCGCTTAGGAAGAGAGTTAGTGATCAAAGCGCAATCTTATCAAGACATAAAAGACGTAACGGCTGCTGCCAAGCAAATGTGCCAAGAAAGGAAAAGACAATCTATTCAAGAATTGAGAATTTAGAATGCGCGAATGCGCGAATTACCTCTCCTTGAAAACGGATAGGATTGACGAACAGGAAAATTTTTATTTATTATCCCCTTAAAAGGGGAGGCTTTAAACCACAATATTTCGGTAATGTCAAGAAGCTATATAGTATAAATATCTTTTTATACTACTTTTAATGTTGCAACTTGACGTGCGGAATGTGGGTTATATAGATAATCATAGGTTTCTCAGAACGGTTTTCCTATCTTCATGAAAAGTCGAGCCAAACATTCCATAATTATTGCTAAAATCCTCTGGTCTGAGCAGAAAGATGTAATAATAACAAATATTAATGGCGTAAAAATATAGACATTGTGTAGATATTTGTTTAGGATAGTCTGTGTTTTTTAGCTTTAGCAACCAACAGCTAAATTCAATTTTCAATTTTTTTTTCGATCGCTTAATCAATCAAATTATGTATCAAAAAATTTCTCGTTTCTTAATGGTAATAGGAGTAGGGACTCTGGGTATTATAGGGTTTTCCTCTTTGCAAGAAAAAACAGAAGCCCAAATAAATAATAGAACTACAAAAAAGCGTCCTAATATCATTATGATCATATCTGATGATATGGGTTATGCAGACTTGGGAGCATTTGGTGCAGAGATTTCCACTCCCAATTTAGATGCTCTGGTAAAGCAGGGCAAGATGTTTACCAACTTTCATGCTGGACCAACTTGCTCCCCAAGTCGTTCTATGATCTTGACTGGTGTAAATAACCACCGAGCAGGCTTAGGTACCATGTTAGGTCGGATAACTGATAATCAAAGAGGCAAGCCTGGCTATGAAGGTCTCCTTAATGATCGAGTGGTAACTCTTGCCACTTTGCTTAAAGATGCAGGTTATCACACTTACATGACAGGGAAGTGGCATCTTGGCGAAGAACCCGAACAAACACCTATGGGTCGGGGTTTTGAGGAATCCTTTTCGATTTTGGAAGGTGCTGGCGGTCATTTTGGGAAGATTGGATTTGGTCCTGGAAGTCAGGCAACTTATGTACTCAATGACGAAGAGGTAGAACCAGGTGATGATTTTTACACGACTCGCACTTACACTGATATGATGATTCAATTCATCGAGAAAAACAGGAGGAGTGGTAAGCCTTTCTTTGGTTATCTAGCTCATACTGCTCCTCACGAACCTCTTCAACATGCAGATCCGAAGTACACGGAGAAATATCTGAAAACTTATAGCAAGGGTTGGGATAAAATTCGTGCGGAACGGTTTGAGCGTCAGAAGGAACTGGGCATTATTCCTGACTATATAGAACTGCCTGAAAGGTGGTCTATTGTCAAAGCATGGAATAGGCTAAGTAAAGAAGAGCAACGCTACAACGCCAAGAAGATGGCAATTTATGCGGGAATGATTGAGTACATGGACTTACAAGTAGGTAGGTTTATTGACTACTTGAAGGAGATCGGTGAGTACGATAATACTATCATTATCTACTTCGCGGATAATGGTGCTAGCGGTAAGGATTTTGCCCTACTTCCAGCATGGCAGAAATGGATCAAAGAGATTGGATATGACAACAGCTATGAGAATCTTGGGAATTCAAACTCTTTTGAGGGCATCTCCCATGGATGGGCACAGGCAATGACGACTCCCCATTATTCAGATAAAGGAACCGTGGCTGAGGGTGGACTTCGGGGACACTTTGCTGTTGTCTATCCTGGAATAATTACTCCAGGAAGCCGAAGCGATGCTTTTGCTTCAGTCCTTGATTTAACGCCCACAATACTGGATTACGCGAACGTTCGCCATCCTGGTAATAATTACAAAGGTAGGAAGATATATCCTGTAGAAGGAAAATCTATGCGTTCTGTCTGGGAGGGTGATGCAGATACAGTTTATGCTGATGATGAACCAATTGGTTTTGAGCTTTACGGTAATACTAACAAAGCCCTATTTATGGGAGACTGGAAAATCCTTAAGCTAGGAGATGAGCCATGGGGTAATGGAGCCAGTGAACCTTGGAAGTTATTCAATCTTGCCATAGATCCTACCGAAACAAAAGATTTGTCTCAATTGTATCCCCGGAAGTTGGAAAAAATGATTGAGTTGTACGAACAAAAAGAAAAAGAGTGGGGCTTTGTTCCTGCTCAACCCCCTGCCCGGAATTAAGCGAAGCATTTGAAATATCTGGAGAGGTGAAAAAAAGACTAAAAAGCTGATCAAATCAAATGAGCTTTTTAGTCTTTTCTACCTCTTTAATTTTCATCGCTTGATTCACCAACACCACTTTTTGAACCTTACCAGGCCCAAAATATCGTATTTTTCTGAACTTGAAAATTTTCAAACTTTTAATCGATCATGGGATATTCGTTATCCGAATCCTCAGCTAGAGTTTGAAATAGCCTTTCCCATACCCCTGAACGGCTCCAACGACTAAAAGGGGTATGGACTTTCGCGTTAATCCCCAAATCTTTCTGGTAAGTCTTTCCAAGGAATTCCGGCTCTATACCTGTTTAACTTCCCTGGCTTTCCCATACGACGCTAAAGGTGCGGGAGAGCGCGGGAATTCCC
>JASJEA010000087.1 GCA_030064935.1 Crocosphaera sp.
CCCCAAAACTTTGTAAAACCCGATCGCCTAGGGAATGGCCTAATGTATTATTAATGTGAGTAAAAGAGTCAATATCAATAAAAATAACAGCTAGTAAATGTTCATGACGTTGGGCATGGGCTAAAGCTACCCCTAATTGCTCTTTGAATAAGTCTCGATTTGGTAAATTTGTTAGGGGATCATGAAGTAGTTTATATTGTAATTCTTCTTCAGCTTGTTTACGATCACGAATGTCTCTAGTAACAACACAAAAAACTTCTTTTCCTTGATAAGTAGATAAGTTTATTTGACCACCGATCGCTAATAAAGAACCATTAGCATGACGGTGGAAAGACTCTTTAATAATGTAGGGATTGTCTGTTGTTATTGAACCTAATATTTGATTAAAACTATCCCGATCAGTTTCTAACAGTTGATATAAACTACTGCCAATAATTTCTGCCATACTATATCCTAATAACTGACAATAAGCCTGATTGGTTTCTATAATATGTTTAGTTTGTGGATCGATTACCAATATTCCTTCTTGGGCCTGTTCAAAAAAGAAACGATAACGGTTTTTTCCTGCAGTTAACTTTGCTTCTCTTTTACGATATTTGGTGACTTCAAATAAATAAGTCCTTAGACATTTATCTTCTTTTAAATAATGAATATGTTGCTCAAAAAATCTCTGCTCAAAATCAATTTCTCTAACAAAAGATGTACCATCTTTAGGAGTTTTTTCTCCCAATAAATTTTTAAGTATAGGATGAGATACCTGCAATTGAGTTAGATCAGAAAATTTAATTTTTGCAGCAGCATTTAGATAGGTTATTTTTCCATCAAAATCGATTTCAATAATGGGATTGGGATTAGAATCAGCCAGAGAAACTTGAGCTTTTGAATCTTTTTTAAAAGACATAGTTTGAGGTTGATCTTCATCTTCAGCACCTTCTTCTAAGAAAATATTGTCAAAAGAATCAACATTATTTATTCCATTTCTTTGATTATTGCTGATAAAATTATCCACCATTTGAGTATCGGCATCACCATCTTTTAATAAAGCAAGTTCAGCCGAATCAGCAATAATATGGTAGTTGGCATACGAATTATTACCAAAGCGAATAAAATCTCCTCGAACTAACTCGTGAGAAACAGAATATTGACCATTGATAGTGATACCATTGGTACTTTTTTTCCCTTGTAAATTACCATCAACAATCCGGTAACAGATTTGTCCACTATTATGATCACCAACCCGTAATAAGGTGGCATGATGACGGGAAACTTGGCGATCATATAACAAAATATTACTATGGGGATCACGACCAATAGAATAGGTATCATCCGTTAAAGAAACAATACGTCTGGATTTTTGATCGGCGATGACTAACAAATGACGGACTTCTGAGGCATTACTCATCACAATATTATCGCGAGTAAAGAGCTATAGTTCTAGCATTCCCTAAATGTCAGTCGAACTAACATGACGAGTGGAAAAAGACCCCCTATAATAACAGTTGATTGTGTTAAGTGATGAGGAAAACCAGTGCATCCCAGTCCAAGCGATGGCCAACTACCAAAACATCTTGATAAAATTTTCTTTGGGGCAGCCAGTGTCTATTTTTTATTAGGATTAATGTGGATATATTACTCTGTATCTAACCAAAAACATCAAATAAATGAACAAACTGCTCCTTCACCAGAAGATTCTCAATTTATCGCCTATTTACAACAGTCTTTAAATGTTATCAATAAAGCGTCCACAGAAAAAACCCTAGTTAATCCTGAGACAAATCAACCCTCTACAGTGGCAGTTATGCCTCCTCCTCCCTCGGCTCCAGAAAAGATTATAGAACGTATCTATATCCCTATGTATCCCCCCAACCCTGCTACCTCAACCTCACCTGCTCCGAACCCCCCTAGCCCTCCAAAAAATGCCCTTCCCCCAGCCCCCTCTCTCCCCTCTCCTAGCCCCACCAACAATACCTTTGCTCCTCCCCCAGAAATAGGGGCTAATTATCAACCCCCCACCCAAACTATTCATCAATTAGTGGGGGTGTTAGAATCAGGGGAGAATTCCACAGCCATTTTTACCTTTAATGGTCTCAGTCGACGCTTTGAAATTGGGGAAGTGGTGGGCAGTAGTGGTGGTATCTTGATGGGGGTAGAAAATCAAAAAGCGATTATTTACTATAATGGTCGGACTAAGTATTTAGAAGTCGGACAGGGCTTTTAATTTAGGGTTTAAACTTAAGGTTTACTGATTGCTATATGAGTATATTTGATGATTTTAGTCGTTTTCTGGAAACACGCTTGGAGGAATTTCTCAAAAATAATCCTCATTTAGAATTACAAGCCCTTCTAGAACAATTGAGAGAACAGGAAGAACAAGCCCTGAAACTAATTCTTGAACAAGAAGGCGAGAAAAAGCGTCTAGAAACGGAAATTTTATCTCTGGCTGAAGAGATACAAAGTTGGCATAAACGAGTTGCTAAAGCCCAAGCTGCGGGGCGGTTAGATTTGGCCCAGAGGGCACAAGAAAGAGAAGCAACCCTATTACGTCAGGGGAATCAATTATGGGGACAAATGGAAGGAGCTAAACAACAAATTGCTCAGGGAAAAACTTTATTACAGCAAATTCGACTACGAAAACAAGAACTACAAACCAAAGCAAGACAAGCCCAAACTACCCAGGCTCAGTCCAATTATGATACAAAAGGATGGAATGAAAGCCTTAATTTTAATTATAGTAACTACAATAAATCGGCTGATCCCCTAGAAGCAGAATTCCAAAAATGGGAACTGGATGATGAGTTAGACGCACTAAAACGTGATCTTTGAAACCCTCTTAAGTCCCTTAATGATTGCTTTGTAGGCATTAAAATTGAGATTGAATGCAAATTTTAGATAATATGATATATAATGTATTATGTGTATAATAAGAAAAAAGTATGCGAATCAAATCATGGGAGTCTCCCCGCAAACTTGCTCAGCGTAATGATAAGAGTCGTCTGGCTTCAGCGAGATTAAGACAGCTAAAAAAACGTAATAAACGATTAAGAGAGGAGCTTAAAAAGTCCTCCAGTGATAATTGTCACCAGTAAGGAGTTAGGAAACTGATTATGTTTAAAAAACAACAAATTATTCGAGGGATTGAAGAAATTCCTGAACTTATAATAACAGTAATCTTGAATTGTATTGAATTAATAGAGAGTCATGAACAACCAGAAGTTCTTGACTCTTTATTATTTAGTGAGTTGAGTCTTCGGAATGGTTGGCTAAGGAAAGAAGAGGATCAAGTATGCTAGATACTGCAAACAACTACAAAAAAATATCCCCTTAAATAATATTTAGGGGGATTGTACTGATAAAAACACTATCATTACATCAGACAAGGATGCAATATAATATAATAGGCTTGTTAAGCACTGTTCACCAGTAGCATTAAAATAGATAGTTTTAGGGTTCTAGGCTTTAGTAGAACCTTTTTTATTGTTCTTGCCAAGCTTGCGCTTGAAAGCACCACCGAAGGCGATCGCAGTACCGGCACCTAAGATGGTGAGGGGTTCGGGAACGGGCTGAAGATTATATTGATAAGAACCTAATGAACCTGGATCATTAATAGCATTATCGCTAAGACTTAATGTTCCTGATAACTCAACACGGAATGCTTTTTCTGGAGGAGGGCCAAATAGATCACCAACAATGGGGCTTAAATCAATCTCAACTTCAGGTCCATTAAAGGTAACAGTAGCAGTACCAGCATCTAAGTTAAATGTACTTCCGTTTAAGAAAGTCATGAAAGGAGACAAACTTTCATAACTGTATTGATCTCCCTCAACTTGAGTAAATTCTAATGTTGCTAAGGTAGTAGCACCATTAAGATCGGCTAAATCGCCGGTTGCGAAGGTACTCCCAAAACTAAAATCAACAATGATATTGTCGCGAGCTTCACTAAGACCAAAACCAACAACAGAACCGCTAATTGAAGCAGCTTGAGCAGAAGCCGCAGTCAAAGTCATGGTAGCGGCGGTACCGATGAAAGCTGCACCTAGAGCAGCAGGTTTTACATTAAACATGAATATTATCTCCTCAGATGTACAAGATGAATGAAATCAACAACTATAATCTTCACATCCCCATGTTATTTTCCATGTAAACGCAAATGTATAACTTCGTGTTATCGATGTGAACCCTCAAAAGTTTACTCAGCTATATCTCCCTTCACGTCTAGGTTACACTACAACCAAGCTATTAATGAAGCCATTGATCTAGTCAATCACAATTTAGAATTACCGCTCCCTCAAGTTGGAAGCTTGAAACCCTTTTTTCCCTCAGTGATAAACGAACAAAAGCGGTGTAAGATGAAAAAGCTTGCTTATCTAAACCATAAGAAAATTTTATAGTTTCTTTCATAGACTTGATTCTATGAATCTGTTTTAATAGAGATAAGTAAATCTATGCAAAATTTATCATCGAAAAATATAAATGATTGAAGCCTTAAGTCAAACGATTTGGCTAGTTCCTTTGTACGCATTAGTTGGGGCCATACTTGCAATACCCTGGTCCCCTGGAATTATTCGCGAAACCGGTCCGAGGCCATCGGGTTACGTTAACCTATTGATGACCTTTATGGCCTTGACTCATAGTTTAATCGCTTTAGTAGAAACTTGGGAGAAACCAACCACTTATTTATCCTTTTCTTGGCTTCATGCTGCTGATTTAAACATCAGTTTTGACCTAGAAATTTCCACCATTACCATTGCTGCATTAGTATTAATTACTGCCCTTAACTTATTGGCACAAATTTATGCCATCGGTTACATGGAAATGGATTGGGGATGGGCGAGATTTTACTCTTTGCTTGCTCTTTTTGAAGCAGGGATGTCCACTCTTGTGTTATGTAATTCCCTATTTTTTAGTTATGTTGTCCTAGAAATTCTCACATTAGGGACTTATTTATTGATTGGTTTATGGTTTAATCAATCATTAGTAGTAACTGGGGCCAGAGATGCTTTTTTAACCAAACGGGTAGGGGACTTGATACTACTCATGGGCGTGGTAGCCTTATTGCCTTTAGCTGGAACTTGGAATTATAATGAGTTAGCTACATGGGCTCAAACGACTACCATAAGCCCAACAACGGCAACCTTGCTCTGTTTAGCCCTTATTGCCGGACCTTTGGGTAAATGCGCTCAATTTCCCTTACATTTATGGTTAGATGAGGCAATGGAAGGTCCTATGCCAGCTACCATACTACGGAATACCATCGTTGTATCTACCGGCGCATGGGTATTAATTAAATTACAGCCCGTGTTAGCCTTGTCTGCTGTGGCTTCTACCGTGATGGTTTGGGTGGGTGCTGTAACCGCTATTGGTGCGGGCTTAATTGCTATTGCCCAAATTGATATTAAACGCTCGCTGTCTTACTCAGTGAGTGCATACATGGGTTTAGTATTCATTGCAGTAGGAACCCAACAGGATGAAACAGCATTAAAATTATTGTTAACCTATGCGATCGCCATGTCTTTATTGGTGATGAGTGTAGGCGGTGTGGTATTAAATACTATTACCCAAGATTTAAGCCAATATGGTGGTTTATGGTCTCGTCGTCCCCTTTCTGGCCTTTGTTACCTGGTTGGGGCAGCCTCCCTCGCCGCTTTTCCTCCATTGGGCTGTTTTTGGACTTTGACAGAAATGGCCGATCATCTGTGGTCAACTCATCCTATCTTGGTTGTAGTCATGTTGCTAGTTAACGGTTTAACCGCATTTAGTCTTACCCGTGAGTTTAGCCTCATTTTCGGTGGAAAACCCAAACAAATGACAGTGCGATCGCCAGAAGGGTTATGGGCTTTAGTCTTACCCATGATGATCACCATGGGGTTTGCCCTGCACGTTCCCATTCTACTTTATCAATGGCAGTTATTACCGATTGGGCAGGCCTTGAATTTCACAGTCGCTGGCTCATTTACCCTTACCAGTTTAATTGGTGCCGGAACTTCGGCTTATATCTACCTCAATGATGACATTTCTAAACCTATTCAACTACCATCAAAAGCATTACAAGACTTTTTCACATATGATCTTTATACAGAAAAATTATATAGGAATACCATTGTTTTTGTAGTGGGTTTAGTTTCCCAAATTATCTATTGGTTTGATCGCTATTTAGTGGATGGAGTTATTAACTTAGTAGGATTAGCCACCATCTTCGGAGGAGAAACCTTAAAGTATAATGCTTCCGGTCAAACTCAATTTTACTTTTTGTCAATTTTTCTAGGAGTTATTCTCTTTGTTGGCATGATTTTTTCCAATTTCATTTTTTAGATAACTAAAGTTCATATCATCATTGAATTAGGAGAAAAAATGCTAAGTTTTTTGCTTTGGTTTCCAATCTTAGGATCAATTATTGTTGGTTTTATTCCAGGTAAATTAGACTCTTTTCGGTTGCGACAAATTACTACAATTTTAGCTTTCATTATCTTTGGAGCTACCATTTGGTTATTAACGCAATTTGATTTAAACACTCCAGGATGGCAATTTTCTGAATATTTACCTTGGTCAGATTTTATTGGCTTAAGTTACAGTTTGGCTGTCGATGGTTTATCCTTACCTCTGATTGCTTTAAATAGTCTCTTGACAATTATTGCAATTTATAGTATAGGAGAAAATGTAGAAAGACCCCGCTTATATTACGCTTTAACCCTGTTAATTAATGCAGGAATTACAGGAGCATTAGCAGCACAAAACCTGTTATTATTCGTCATTTTTTACGAACTAGAATTAATTCCTTTCTATCTAATGATTGCCATTTGGGGAGGAGAAAAACGGGGCTATGCTTCTACTAAATTCTTACTTTATACTGCAGTTTCTGGACTGTTAGTTTTATCTGCATTTTTGGGCATTGGATTTCTCAATGGTTCCAGCAGTTTTGACTACAACATTATCACCACAGAAGGCTTAGAATTAAACACCAAACTAATACTATTAACTGTGTTATTGATTGGGTTTGGTATCAAAATTCCTTTAGTTCCTTTGCATACATGGCTTCCTGACGCTTATACAGAAGCATCTCCTGCTGTTACCATATTATTAGGAGGTATTTTGGCCAAGCTAGGAACTTATGGCTTAATTCGCTTTGGCTTGCAGTTATTTCCTGATACTTGGTTCCTGGTGTCTCCTGGATTAGCTATTATTGGAACAGTTAGTGTACTATATGGAGCCTTAAGTGCGATCGCCCAAAAAGATATTAAGCGCATGGTTGCTTACAGTTCTATTGGTCACATGGGCTATATTTTAGTAGCAGCCGCAGCAGGAAATCAATTAAGTATTTTAGGGGCAGTAGCCCAGATGATAAGTCATGGCTTAATTTTAGCCCTCTTATTCCATTTAGTGGGTATTGTGGAGAGGAAAGTCGGAACTCGTGACTTAGATGTACTCAACGGGCTAATGAACCCAGTACGAGGTTTACCCCTCACGAGTGCCTTATTAATCACAGCCGGAATGGCCAGTGCAGGAATTCCAGGTTTAGTGGGCTTTATTGCTGAATTTATCGTATTTCAGGGAAGTTTTGCCACATTCACCATCCCTACCCTACTCTGTATCGTTGCTTCTGGATTAACCGCCGTATATTTCATTATTTTACTTAATCAGACTTGTTTTGGCAAATTGGACAATAAACAGGCATATTATCCCAAAGTTTTGCCATCTGAGACCATTCCCGCTTTTGTTCTCACGCTTATCATTTTAGTTTTTGGTGTACAACCGAACTGGTTACTAAAATGGATCGAACCGACGACAGATTTATTAGCAGTTAATGTTAATAAGATTGAACAAGTTGCCGTGAATAGAATGGAGAATGGAGAATGGAGAATGGAGAATGAAGAATGAAGAATTGAGAGTGTACAAATAATTATTCATTCTCAATTTTTTATAGCTAATAACTGAGTTAAAAAATAGAAATTTATCATGACACAAATAATCCTTAATTCTAGTGTAAAACTACCGCCATCAAACCATCCCTTTGCTGATGTAATTCATCGTTTAGAAGCCGGGGGATCAATGTTACCTGATACCCCAGAAAACTTAATGCAAATTATCGGTATTTATAAAGCTTATGCCGTGCCGATGGATTTTTATTGGCGAGACTTGTTATATATTGCCGAAAGAGTATTTTTAGAACCCCTTCCCTTCTTTAAATATTTCTTACCGAAAGAATATTTAGACCTACATAATCACTATGCTGGTGATGATGCTGACTTAAGAGTTTGGCGAGGAAATGCAAGCGCACACCCTGAACTTTTAGCCTTTATGGAGAAGGGAAAAACCCAAAAAATGCCCAAGCTTTTCCATCATTTGTGGCACGATCGCATTAACATGGAATTTGCCGAAGCTTGTATGAGGGCAATGTTATGGCATGGTCGAGATATGGGCTTTGGCAAGTTTGATGATTACTTAGATAGCGATGAATATAAAGCGAATGCAGATAAAGCAATTAAAGCCTATTTTAAGAATAATCCTGCTATGTTAGGGTTATATAAACTCTTCCCAGAAATGTTTATAGAACAAGTCAGACAACTCTCTTATTATTCCAATCTGGGACTCTTTTGGGAAGTAATGGCCCCTGTGTTTTTTGAGATGTCTGATATTTATGATGAAGGAGGTTTTCAAGGAGTTCCTGATGCCATGAATTTCTTAATCAATGGTATTTTTGCCATTGCTGGCCGTCCTATTTACCATCATGTTTACATTGGGGATGAATGTTACGAAATCATCCCAAAATCTAAGGGATTTACTTGGCTTTATGAAGCAGCTTTACCCTACGTTGAAGCAGTATTTTATCGGACTTCCCCCTTTAGGGGAACTAAGTCTTATAACGCCCAAGCAAAACAAGTTCCCGACGATCAAAAAGACTTTCATTATGGTATTTTATACGCCGATGTTTTCCCCGTGGGAACGGCTGGCATTCCCCCTACATTATTAATGGATGATATGTATCACTTTTTGCCCGATTATCTAATAGAATACTATCAAAAACATTGTCGTGGCGAAAAAGATATATTAATTCAATTAGGGATTACATTTCAGCGTTCCATGTACAATGTTACCTCTGCTGTAATTCAAGCATTAAGAACGGCTTTACTCTATCCTTTAGACGATGAAAACCCCAAACATTTACTAAAAAATCGTCAATTTTTTGAGTCACAAATGGATAGATTTTTACGACCAGAAGCCCGTTTAAGAGACATTCAAAATCAAGAATATCGTTAGAAAAAGTATGAATAATTACAAAGAGTAATTAGAGATTAGAGCAATTTCAATTGCAGCCATGAGCTTATCATTTTTACTTTATTTGATAACATGGTTGTGAGACAAAACTGACACTAAATAATACTTTTTAGTAGAGAGGTTTCATAAAACGTCTCTACTACATGATTGGGAAAATTAGTTTTACTTAGGTAATTGCATCTTTCAAAACTAATTTAAGTTCTTTAGAAATAGGTAATTTATTAATTTCTTTAATTAGATTTTTTTCTCCTTTTGATGCTCGTTCTTTATAAATTCCCAGAAGAAGAGCCTCTAGTCCATATTTAGCCAAAGCATCAGATGCTAGTCCAATAATTCCTAGTAATACTATTCCTCCAATCATTCCTCCAGGTCCTAACATTGCTAATGCTGTTGTGATTGCAGCAGCCCCTGCTAACCCTGTAGTGGCCATTGTAATTAAGAGAATCACAGCAGGTAAACCAACTCCTGCTAATTTGCGAACTACTTCATCCATAACATCTTAACTCCTTTGTATAAATTCATTCTCTAGATAGAATGCCCAAAATTTTGCTTAACTCACAAACGATACTAGAAAAATAATTCTGATTACGTTATGGTAATGGTCAAGATATAAATAAATTTTCTTGTCAATGATTAGAGTTTATACAGATACATCCGTGTTTGGGGGTGTTTTTGATGATGAATTTAAAGAAGAAACTCTTTCTTTTTTTGATTTAGTTAAAGAAGGTAAGTTTCAACTGGTAATATCTTTCAGTTGTTTCTAGAGAAATTAAACCAGCACCTGAAAAAGTCAAAGATTTCTTTAAAGAAATGATAACCTATGCAGAATTAGTTGAAATCACTTCATCTGCATTACAATTAAGAGAGGCTTAAATTGATGCTGGTGTAGTAACCAACAAATCAATGTTAGATGCTCTTCATGTTGCTTTAGCAAGCGTTTCTGGATGTTCGATGATTGTTAGTTGGAATTTTAAGCATATTGTCCATTTTCAAAAAATTCCTCTATATCGTGCCATTAATGCTGTTAAAGGATATGCACAAATTGATATTTATTCCCCTTTAGAGGTAATTAATTATGAAGGTTAAACAATTTGATTGTCTTCAAATGAAACATTTAGGAAGTAAAAAAATTTATGAAGAAATTATAAATATGAATATCGAAGAAGAATTAAGATACTGGCAAGAAGCATCAAAAGAATTAGTCCGCATGAAAAAGGGAACATGGAAAAATATTAAGTAAAAAACATAGAAGATGAATATATGGAACCTGAATATGATCTCTCTAAAATGAAAAGTCGCCCTAATCCTTTTGCAAAACAATTAAAGCAGCAAGTTACATTACCTTTAGGATTAGATATTATTGAATATTTTGAAGAAAAAGCTAAGGAAAAAGGTATTTCTTATGAAGAGTTAATCAGTTTATATCTTCAAGATTGTGTAATCAGTCAAAGATAATTATCTTTTGAGTAAATTCTCTTTGAGTTACATAATATTTAAAGTGTACCTCATGAGAGTCAGCAAGGTTATATTATTTACGACCCTAACTAATTGATAATAATACTTCTTCCACTGGTTTAGGTAGTTCGATAGGATGAAATCTATGGGTTGCAAAAGCATAATCTTCTCCACTTTCATCAATAACTTGAATTAGTCCATTAATCTCTGCTGTCTCATCAGGGATAATGCGATATATTTTGCCCACTTCTAACGAAGCTTCATAACCTTCATTATTAAGACAAACTGCAAAATGATTTACTTGAGATAGTTCTTTTTTCATGGTTAATCTAAAAAGGGTAACTTTAGCTTAAATTCTTTTTTGCCAATACCATGCGCCTCATACCAATGTATTTCAGCTAATCTAATTGTACCATTTGGTAATTGAACTTGAGCAATTCCTTTTAATTTCCGCCATTTACCTTTGCCATATTTTTTCTGTAATTTTGAGCGATTACGAATACCTGTTCCAGTGGCAATAATTGCAATATTTGTAATATCACCAATAATTTCAAAGTCCACAGTCAAAGTAGATTAACAAAATATGGTCCTATCATAACATTAAAATTAACTCACAAAATACCTCCTTAACTCACGTAAAATTAAGGAGGTATTGAATTATATACAAAAATCAATTTAGCCTAATTTTGTCGGTTATTTTTTGAGGGAATTAGAGCGTTTTATTTTACGTTTAAATCCTGCCCCAAACGCAACAGCCATTCCAGCACCTAGTATTGTTAGGGGTTCGGGAACTGGTTTAGGAATAAAATCACCTGATACTTTGGCATTCTGAATAAAAAATTCTAAATTATCGCCAGCATTATCACCTGAACCATCGGCTGAACTTTCTAAGCTACTTTCTGACAAAGTAAATCCCGTTACAGTAAACGTTCTCATAGACATCATTGGGATTAAAATTTCTTCAAAGTTGTCTGTGTCAGCTTGTGTAAATGTCCCAATTGTGTCATTAAACCCTGTACCAACAGAGTCATCTTCTATAACTGTAAACGATAAAGCTTTTAATAAAAAGTTATCCATAGAATCATTAGTTACTTTAAATTCCACAGCAAATGGCCTGTCTTTTAAGTCACTAATACCACTACTAGGAATCCCTATTTGGGAGGGGTTCATAGTTGCTTTGTTAACAGTAGCAGCTTGAACTCTATGATTAAATATACATGGTAGTGATAGGATTATGCTTGTAATAAGAATGCGTATTTGATAATTCATTTTTTTTAGATTTTGACTGAAAAAGTGTGATTGTAAGCATATTCTATAAAAATTCCTTTTTCAAGACCCAAAAAAGCCCTATAAAAAAACATAAAGACACCAAAAGCACGTTATAAGCTATAATGTCAAGTAATCTTGACAAAATTCTCAATATGTAAAAAAATGTTATGAACCGATCTGATGTTGAATCCTTGATAATAACTATTGATGAACTTATCTTCTCTCATACAGGGGAACATTTAGATGATCTGCAACATGAAATATTAGAAGGAGTTATCGATCATCAGAAATATGCAGACATTGCTCAAAAAAATAATCGTTCTCAGAAATATGTCAAGGAAACAGCAGGGAAATTATGGAAAAGTTTATCAGAAATATTAGATGAAGACGTTAATAAATCTAATTTAAAATCAAGTATTAAAAGATATTGTTATTATAATTTTTCTCATTATAGAAATGTCAAAGATGTTATCCAAATAAATAACGGTAATATTTGTAAAGGTTCATTAGATAATGAATCAATACAATCTAACTTTGAGGAAGCAACCAAGGTTAAAATTGTCACAAAATTGATAAAAGAAGGGTTAACTATTGAACAAGTTGCTAGAGTTTTGCAACTTCCGTTAGAATTAATTAAAGAACAAATTGAAAAAGATGAGTAAATCGGCAAACACTGATTATAAATTCATCCATTAGGATGAATTT
>JASJEA010000088.1 GCA_030064935.1 Crocosphaera sp.
AGTTTATTAGATCCACAAGCTGACTTTGCCACTTTCAAACAACTGGAAGAGAATGATGTTTTTGGTCAATTTTCTTTTTTAACGGCTTCTCCTCATCAAACCGTAGCACGAACCACAGAAGACACAGAAATTGATATTTTACCCCGTCCTGACTTTGAACAGTTATTGCCCACCTCTCCCTATTTATGCTATCAAATGGAACAATTTTGGCAAACAGAAGACGTACAGCATTATCTACAACAGCGTCAAGGACTCGATCGCAGTCAAATTCAGTCTTGGGTCAAAGCAGCTACAGAAACTATGTACCGAGACGGAACCATTTTACCGGCGGTTGAAATCGAGGATCATGAGCAAGAATTCTTAGCTATGGCGCGACAAATCAACCGATTCCCTGTGTTTCGTTACTTATACCACCATGAACTGCTAGAAATTGCTCAACGGTTAACCTATCATCACCGTAAAGAAGGTCATGTCTTCTTTCAACCCGAAGAAGCCTCCGATCGCCTCTTTATTATTCATCAAGGGGAAGTAGAGATTGTGTATCCTCCTCATCTGGATAAACCTCCTATTCTCCTTAAACCAGGGGATACGGTGGGAGAGTTATCTTTTGTAGCCGGGGCAAAACATACCGTCAGTGCGATCGCTTTAACTAATGTAGAGGTTTGGGTTCTCAGAAAACGAGATTTTGAGGAAATGATGCAACAGTCAAAAAATCTTGATCAAAGTATCAAAAAGTTTTTAGAACAACCGAAAATGCAAGATTACCTCCTCAAACAGCAACATTTTACCTCATCTCAAGCAGGAGAATGGGTACAAAAAGCCTGTCAAAGTATGAATGCAGGCCATTTAATTCCCTCTGCTAGTACCATGTCTAATACTGTAGCGCAACATAAGGATGCACCCATGGCTATTTGGTTGGGTTTATTAATGGATGGTATCCCTGAAGCCTTAACCATTGGGGCCCATATTATTACTGCACCCTTAAGTCCTGCATTATTAGCGGGTTTATTTATTGCTAACTATCCTGAAGCACTTTCGAGTTCCCAAGGGATGAAAGAACAGGGATTTTCTGTACAGAAAATCTTAATCATGTGGAGTTCTATTATGTTAATTACTGGTATTTTAGCGGGAGTGGGAACTGTTTTGTTTGCGAATGTCCCCGATAATTTAGTATCTTTGGTGGGGTCAATGGCCGCTGGCGCAATGTTAACAGTGATTTCTGAAACCATGTTACCAGAAGCTTATGCCAAAGGCGGTTCTATTGTGGGAATGTCTACAGTATTAGGGTTTTTATCTATTATTGTTATTAATGCTTTGGAGTGACTTCTAGAAGAAGATCGCCAAAAAAAATAAAAACAGGTGGCAACAGTAACGAACCACCTGAGATTATGCTATATAAGAATAATAGGTATTTGACTCAACCTTAATCCTATCTTACTTCGTCAGTGATACCAGTTGTAGGATTGGTATCATCAGCATCATCACAACCAGCTAAAACACCGATAGCAGTATTATCAGGAGCACCTACACTAGCTTCGTCTAGACCGGTTACATTACCTGCTGCTGGGTCAAGACCAGTACCTGCGGCAGCTACACCTGTATGGAGAGCATATTGAACACCTCTTTGGGCGTCACTGTTATTAGAGCGACAAACTACAGTGGAGAAAGTACGAGCTTGAGGATCATATTGGATACCAGCAGCATAGTCACGGGTTCCATTTTGACCATTAGCAACACCACCAATATCAACAATAGTGTTGGTACCAGTTTCATCTCTGGTGATACCAGTAGCACCTAAACGACCGCGTTCAGCAGCAACTCCATCTACATCAGCACGAGCATCAAGGAAAATACCGTAGTATTTTTCGTTACCAACAGGAACTTCTAGTTCAGCGATGTTACGAGCAAAACGACCACGTTCAGCGAAAACGGTTTGTTGAGCGCGGTTCATAGCACCGAGGGTACTCTTAGCTTCAGACTCACGAGCTTTACCAACTTGACCTAAGAGGTTGGGAAGAGCGATGGCTGCTAATACCCCGATAATAATGACAACAACTAATAATTCGATTAAGGTGAAACCCTTATTTCCTTTTTTGTTAGCGAGAGATTGAATGAGTTTAGCTTTAAATGTGTTATTCATTGGTTTATGTTCCTTTTTGGTAGAGGTTAGTGTTTTTTCGCTTCTAGAAAGAACATACCCACATTGATCAAATTTGATATCACTTTGAGCAAAAAAACTTTTTTCTTTTTTTGTTCAAAGGCTAAAACCCAGATAAGAGAAGGTTTTAGGATGATCAAGACGGTTGAGTTTTTTTTGAATATCGGGAGGAGTGTCAAGACGAGTCTGAGAAGTTCCGTATTGGTTGACAGAAAAAAAGGGTTCCAAGCCTCCTCTTTCGAGGGGATGAAAAGCGATCGAGGGATGGCGATGTCTCCTCGCCATATCCAATGGACCAAAAGAAGAAGAATTTTCCTTGTTTCAAGCCTTCAACTTGAGGGGAGGTAATTCGCACATTCTAGATTCTGATTGACCTTGGCAACATAGACATCAAAATTTTGTACCTCACAAGTATGGGGAATGCTATACACTCAAGTGAAAACTGTTGTATGTAGGATGGGTAAAAATGCTCTATTTTCTAGACTTTCAGGTGCAATACGGTTCCCAAATGACTCAAAAGGATCTGTTTTCCATTTGGTCGCAAGAAGCAGAAACTGCATTAGGAGCTAAAAAAGCCGGGGTTGTAGTTGATTTATGGAAGTGTGTGGGAGAGAGACGCGTTCTTGCTGTTGTTAATGTCGAGTCTCCTGATGTCTTAGATCAAATTCTGTTTACCCTACCCATCATGAAAGAAATGGGTCAATACGTTAACGTTAAGGTGACATCTTTACGTCGTTATGAAGATTTTGCAGCAGATGTCAATCAATGGTTGCAAGAGTAGAGCCTTCCCAACTCTAAAAATTGCTGGGTGCAAGATGTGAGTTGAGAGCCTCCTGCACCTCCCAACCTAGGGATTGACTGCATTATATTGAACGATCGCAATATTCCATTCCCCTAACTGACTGGTTTGAAAAGCCACTTGTGAGCCATCCCCTGTAATTGTGGGTTGTTTCACAGAACCTCGAACATTAGCTGTCAATAAGGTAGCCCGTTGTTTAGTGCGATCGTAAACCATAATATCTGGTTTACCCCGTTCGGTGGAAACATAGACTAGGTAGCGTCCATCATTATTTAAAGCGGGTTGGTCCTGACTAGAATCTCGACGATTAAGATTAGGAAGAGAAACCAAACGACGTTGTTCTAAATCGTAGAGATAGACATCTCGATGACCTTTACGCTCGGAGGCAAAGGCTAAATAACGCCCGTCTCCACTGTAAGCGGGGTTTTCTTCCGGAGACTTACTATTAAGTCCCCCTGTGGGTATTTCCGGGGTTATTAGTAGGGGGTGATTACAGCTAGAGAGGAATATTGCCAGCAATGCTGTGGTAAAGGATAAGGTTTTGAGCATCTAGAGGAATTTAGAATTCAGAATTCAGAAGTCAGAAGTTGTTTTTGGGACGAGGATTGCGGTGCGACTCCGGTGATTCGCCATCGCCTTTGGGTAGCGCACCAAGACATAAGCCTCCCCTCAAAAACGTTTCGCTTTAAAAAGCCAGGTTTTAGACCCTATTATCTCGATAATCTAAACTTATCTGTTGACAGTCAACCTAACCGACAACAGCTATAATTAAATGATATCAAAATTATTATCTTTAGGTTTATATCTGTGTTGAGAAAACGATTAAATGTGTGTTCTGTAGGCTTATTTCTGCCCTTATTATTGGGGACATCTCTCATTTTAGGGGGTTGTAACCCTCAAAAAGAAACGGGTACTAATACTTCTGGGGATAATGACACTTTAACATTACTATATTGGCAAGCACCAACCATTCTCAATCCTCATTTATCCACAGGGTTAAAAGATTCAGAAGCCAGTCGAATTGCTTTAGAACCTTTAGCTAGTTATGATCAAAAAGGGGAACTGATACCCTTTTTAGCGGCTGAGGTTCCTACGGTTGAAAATGGTGGTATTGCTGCTGATGGAAAATCAGTCACTTGGACTTTAAAACAGGATATAAAATGGTCAGACGGAACCCCATTTACGGCTGCTGATGTTATCTTTACTTATGAGTTTTTAAGTAACCCTGAAGTAGGGGCAACCAGTTCAGCCATTTATGAAATTGTTGACAATATTGAAGCGATTGATGACTATACTGTTAAAGTTAACTTTAAGAAAGCAACGCCAGCCTGGAACCGTCTTTTTATTGGATTATCAGGATTGATTTTACCCCGTCACATTTATGAAGAATATAATGGAAAAAATGTAAGAGAAGCCCCTGCAAATTTATTACCTATTGGTACCGGACCCTATAAAGTAGTAGAGTTTAAGCCTGGCGATGTAGTCATTTATGAACCAAATCCTTACTTTAGAAATGCTGATAATTTAGGCTTTAAACGCATTGAATTAAAAGGAGGAGGAGATGCCACTTCAGCCGCTCGTGCCGTATTACAAACAGGGGATGCAGATTATGGTTTTAATTTGCAAGTAGAGGCACCTGTTTTGCAACAGTTAGAAACAGGAGGAAAAGGCAAATTAGTAACTATTTTGGGAACGTTAAGTGAACGTATTTTAATTAATTTTACAGATCCTAATCAAGCAACAGCAGAAGGAGAAAGGTCTAATATTAATAATCCTCATCCTTTTTTGAGTGATAAACAAGTTAGGGAGGCCTTTAGTTTAGCCATTGATAGGGATACGATTGCCAAGCAATTATATGGTATTACAGGTCAACCCACTGCTAACATTTTACTATTACCTCAAGAATTTAATTCCCCCAATACTGCTTACGAATTTAACTTAGAAAAAGCCCAAAATTTATTAGACCAAGCGGGATGGAAAGATACCAATAATAATGGCATAAGAGATAAAGATGGTGTGGAGATGAAAGTAGTGTTTCAAACATCAGTCAATCCTTTACGTCAAAAAACTCAAGAAATTGTTAAACAAGGCTTACAATCTATTGGCATAGGGGTAGAGTTAAAGAGTATTGATGCTAGTATTTTCTTTTCTGGTGATCCTGCCAATAATGATACCGTTGAGCATTTTTATGCTGACTTACAGATGTTTACTACAGGTAATTATAGCCCTGATCCCAGTGATTATATGAAAGATTATCTCTGTAATGAAATCCCCCAAAAAGCTAATAATTGGGTAGGTAGTAATTATTCTCGTTATTGTAATCCTGAATATGATAAGTTATGGAAAGCAGCAACCCAAGAATTAGACCAGAAAAAGCGACAAGATATGTTTATCAAAATGAATGATATTTTAATTGAAGATTTTGCCGTTATTCCCCTAGTTCATCGGGCTGACGTAACTGCTATTAGTAACCGTTTAGATGGCTTTGAGTTAACTCCTTGGGACCGAAATACTTGGAATATTAAAGATTGGCAAGTTAAGTAAGTTTCTCTCATTAACCTCTTAGGTAATATATGTTTTCAGCACAAAAATATTGGTTAAAACTGTTAATTTTGAGGCCATGGGAAGAGAACAGGTAAACATAAAATCCTTCAAGAAAAAAGCTCTTTTAGTATCCATGCTACAGAACCCCTTAGTTTGGCGTTTAATTGCTGGAGCTTCAACTTTACTGGTGAGTTTGTTGGCCTCTTTAAGTTATCACTATGCCCGCAGTCAAATATTAGAAAACCTCAAGCAGAGTGCGTTGATTAAAGTGCAGCAGGGGGTTGATGAGATTGATCTGTGGTTAGCAGCCCGTAAGGCAGAAATAGCAACCATTACTAATACCCCCACATTTCGTACCATGAATTGGCAGCAGGTAGGGCCTTATCTAGAAGGGGAACTTCAGCGTTTGCCAGAGTTTTATCACATGACCATGATTAGTCCCGATGGCTCTTACTATGCGACGAGAAAGGGAAAAACAAATAAAAATGTCAGTGATCGCCCCCATATTCAGCAAGCCTTTAGAGGAGAAACCGTAGCTTCAGATCCCATAAATTCACGAGCCTTTGGTGGTGTTCCTCTGATCATCATAGCAGCCCCCGTATGGGAGAATCAAACAGGGATAGGAGAGATTATTGGGGTCAATGGAGCGGCTATCAGCATTGACCAACTGAGTAAAGTGGTTAATAAATTAGAGTTTGGAGTGGGGAGCTATGCTTTTGCCTTAAATTCCAAAGGGCAAGCCATCATCCACCCCAATAAGCAACTGATGAGTACCAAGGAAAAGCCAGGCCCCAGCTTATTAGAACTAGAGGAACTGGGTTTACAATCTATTGCCAGAAGGATGGTTAACCAGGAGAAGAACATTGAGTTAGTGAAATTGGATAATCAAGGCCAATATGTAGCTTACCTACCCCTCAAAGAGGCCAACTGGTCAATTGCACTGGTCATTCCCCGTCGGAATATTGAAATGCAGCTGCTTCCTCTGAATATCATGGTTGTTGTGATTGTTGGTTTAGCTATGCTGATGGTACTTGTACTTTGGCGAATGCACATTGTTCAAGAAAGACAACTGCAAAAGTCCAAAGCTGCTGCCGATGCAGCCAATCAAGCGAAAAGTGAGTTTTTGGCTAATATGAGTCATGAACTGAGAACACCCCTGAATACGATTTTAGGCTTCACCCAACTTTTAGAACGAAACATTAGTCCTAATGCACCGCAACAAGAGCAGATTAAACTGATTAGTCGTAGTGGGGAACAATTACTCTCACTAATTAATGATGTCTTGGATATGTCCAAAATTGAATCCGGTCGCGTTACCCTTAATAGAGACAGTTTCGATCTCTATGGTTTACTCGATGGTATCGAAGAGATGTTTAGATTTCAAGCACACTCCAAACAGTTAGAGCTTGAATTGATTACAGATGAGAAATTGCCACAATATATTAACAGCGATCAAGGAAAATTACGTCAGATTTTGGTTAACCTGATTAGTAATGCCATCAAGTTTACAGACGAGGGCAAGGTTTCTCTTAAGTCAGAGATGAGAAGTTTCAACTCAGAGCTTAACACCTGCTTATTATGCTTTTCAGTAGAAGATACTGGTTGTGGGATAGGGGAGCAGGAACTAAAGAGGATCTTTGAACCCTTTATACAAACAGAAAGTGGCCGTCAATCCCATCAAGGGACAGGTTTAGGGTTAAGTATTAGTAATCAATTTGTAGAATTGCTCGGTGGAGAAATTCAAGTACAGTCTCAGTTAGAGATAGGAACAAGGTTCAGCTTTGAGATAACTGTTGCATTAGGCGACGAATCAGCCATAGAAGCTGAAAAATCCCGCAAAAAGGTCATAGGCTTAGCACCAGGACAACCCAGCTATAGGATTCTAGTAACCGATGATCGCTCCCTGAATCGGCAATTTTTGCTCAATCTCTTAAGGCCTCTGGGTTTTGAGGTGCGCTCTGCCAAAAATGGACTCGAAGCAGTGAAAATGTGGCAAAAATGGCACCCCCATCTGATTTGGATGGACATAAGAATGCCAGTCATGGATGGTTATGAGGCCAGCCGAAAGATTAAAGCAGAGCCTCAAGGACAAGAAACGGTGATTATTGCCCTGACTGCCAGTGCCTTTGAACAAGAGCGCAAAATGATTCTCTCTCAAGGGTGCGATGACTTGATAAGAAAACCAGTTAAGGAAAATTTAATATTTGATAAGTTAACAGAGCATTTGGGTATAATCTTCTTATATGAAGATGCACCTCAACCAAAAGCTCTGGTGGCAACACCATCTTCGGTGAACCCAGAAGCTTTAGGGCTGATGTCATCTCAATGGTTAGAGCAACTGAAAAAAGCAGCAGTGATTGCTAAACCAGCCTCGATCCTAAAGCTGATTGAACAAATGCCCCAACAAGATCCCCTTTTAGCGGCACAGTTACAGCAAATGGTTGATAATTATCAGTTTTCGGACATCATAAACCTTGTTGACCTGGTTAATAGGTAATCATGACCCCTGACTTATTCTATGACAAAGTTCCTGAAATTTTAATTGCAGATGACACCATAGAGTCTCTAAGAATGATCTCCCAAGCTTTGTCGAGTCATGGATATGATGTTCGTAGCGTTACCAATGGGACCTTAGCTTTAGCATCAGCAAAAGAAGCCCAACCGGATTTGATCTTACTAGATATTAGAATGCCCGATTTATCGGGTTATGAAGTCTGTAGGGAGCTTAAAGAAAATCCTCTTACTCAAGAGATACCCGTTATTTTTATTAGTGCCCTGCAAGAAACCATTGATAAAGTAGAAGCATTTGCTGTTGGAGGGGTTGATTATCTGACCAAACCCCTGCATCTTCCCGAAGTTTTGGCTCGTATTCAAGCTCAACTTGCTTGGCGTTTTTCCCTCAAGGAGATTCAGAAACTCAATCAGCAATTAGACAAACGAGTTCAACAGAGAACTGCTGAATTAGCTTGGAGCAACCAAAGCCTAAAAGAAGAAATCTTAGAACGGAAGAAGATTGAGGAGAGTTTACGGGAGAGTGAAAGCAAATTTCGTCAGCTATCGGAAAATATTCAAGAAGTGTTTTGGCTGACGGATTATGATCCTCAGTTGGGGAAAGTAACAAACATGGATTATGTCAGTCCTGCTTTTGAGACTGTTTGGGGACATACTTGTGAGTCACTTTACCATAACCCGTGGCTATGGATTGAAGTAATTTACCCAGATGATCGTCAAAGGGTTAAAACCTCATTTAAGCAAAATGCCGTTGAGGGTTCCTTTGATGAAGAATATCGGATTATTCGTCCTGACGGTAGTATTCGCTGGATTCATGATCGAGGCTTTCCTATTTACAATGAGGATGGCCAAGTTTATCGTATAGCAGGAATTGCTGAAGATATTACTAAACGTAAACTGACTCAAGAAGCTTTAAGAGAAAGTGAAGCGCGTTGGCAGTTTGCCTTAGAAGGTGCAGGAGATGGAATCTGGGATTGGAATATTGAAACAAATTCTGTTTTCTTCTCTGCACAACTGAAAGCCATGTTAGGTTACACTGACCAGGAAATGTCCAATCATCTAGAAGAATGGAAGAGTCGCATCCATCGTGAGGATATAGATAGCGTCTTTGAGGATGTGGATAAGTATTTTAAGGGTGAAATATCGGTTTATGAGAATGAGCATCGTCTTCTTTGCAAAGATGGTAGCTATAAATGGATTCTAGATCGGGGTAAGGTGATTGAATGGACAGCAGAAGGTAAACCCTTACGGATGATTGGTATCCATAGTGATATTACTCGGCGCAAACAAGCAGAATTAGAACGGGATCGCTTCTTTAATCTTTCATTGGATCTTCTCTTCATTGCTGATTACCAAGGGACTTTGAAGCGCATCAATCCTGCTTGGAGTAACTTACTGGGATATTCTGAGCAAAACCTATTAAATCAATCTTTATTGCAGATTATTCACCCCGATGATCAATCCACTGTTGAAGATGCGCTTCAACGTCTTAATCAGGGAAAAGATATCGATATTTTAGAAATACGTTGTCGTTGTCTAGATGAATCGTACCTCTGGATAGCTTGGAATGCAGTTCCCTTTCCCCAAGAAAATTTACTCTATGGTGCAGGGCGCAATATCTCTCAACGCAAAGCATCTGAAGAGCGTTTAGTTCACCAAACTCTCCATGATTCCTTAACGGGATTGGCCAATCGAAGCTATTTTATGGAGCGGTTAGAATTAGCGATTAAAAAAGAAAAACGCCACCCAAACCAACACTTGGCTGTTTTGTTTATCGATTTAGACGATTTTAAACACATTAATGATACCCTTGGCCATTTTATCGGTGATCAGTTTTTGATTGAAGTCGCTCAAATTCTCAGAACGTCGGTTCGAGATGTTGATTGTGTCGCTCGATTAGGTGGAGATGAGTTCATTATCCTCTTAGAAGAGGTTTATTACCAAGAAAATGTTTTTAAGATAGTTCAACGTATTCAAGAGAAACTTAAATCTTCTATTCAACTGCGAGAATACAACATATTAACCAGTGCGAGTATTGGCATTTTCTTAGATACAGAAGATTACCAAGACATAAATGAAATTGTGCGTAATGCAGATATTGCTATGTATCAAGCTAAAGCCAAGGGTAAAGGTTGTTATGAACTCTATAATCACACCATGTATTGCCAAACCCTCCACAGAGTAGAGTTAGAAAATGCTTTACGTAATGCGATCGCTAACCAAGAACTCTATCTTTACTATCAACCGATTCTTAACCTCCAAGACAACCTGAAATTAGAAGGGTTTGAAATTCTCTTACGTTGGCATCATCAGGAAAAAGGACTCATTGCTGCGTCTGAATTTATCCCCCTTGCAGAAGAGACTGGAGAAATTAATGTCATTGGAGAATGGGTTTTACACGAAGCTTGTAGTCAGTTCCAACATTGGTGTGGCATTTATCCTGACTTTGAGCAATTGTATTTTAGTATCAATATTTCGGGGCGACAGTTACGGGATATTTCTTTGGTGACTATTCTTGAACAAAACCTAAAAGAAAGCCAAATTCCCCCCCATTGTCTCAAGTTGGAAATTACTGAAACAAGTCTCATCGAAAATACAACCATAGCAGTTAAGATTTTACAAAAAATACAAGACCTTGGTGTGCAAATTAGTCTGGATGATTTTGGCACCGGTTTCTCTTCTCTAAGATATTTACATCAATTTCCCCTGAATGTCATTAAGATTGATCGCTCATTTGTGCAAACCCTCAACCAAGGGAGTCGTGAACGTAGTATTATTGCTTCTATTATTGCTTTAGCTCGCGCTTTAGATTTCACTACGGTTGCTGAAGGTATTGAAACTCCACAGCAACTTGAACAACTTCAAACCTTAGGATGTCAGTCCGGACAGGGTTACTTTTTCTCTAAACCTAATCAACTACCCGAACTTCTGCGCCAGTATTTTGTATAAATCATGAATTTACCAAATTGGGTAACCCTTTCTCGTCTAATCCCACTCCCTTTTCTGTTCTATTTTCTCCATACCCCTAACCCTTCCCATCGTTGGCTTTGCGTGGCTATTTTCCTCATTGCAGCTTCGACAGACTGGGTAGATGGTTATTTAGCTAGAAAATTAGATCAAGTGACGGAATTGGGCAAATTTCTCGACCCTTTGGTGGATAAATTATTAGTCCTTGCACCTCTGTTGAGTTTAATTGATCTCCAACAAGTTCCTGCTTGGGGAGTTTTCTTGGTCCTAGTCCGAGAAATAGCGATCGCAGGTTGGCGTATTAATCCTAACCTCACCGGAAATAGCACTATCCAAGGGGCAAATATTTGGGGAAAATTAAAAACCGTTAGCCAAATAACGGCGATCGCCTTTTTGCTTGCTCCCCTTCCCCAACCCTGGATCACCATCTCTATGATCCTATTCTGGTTATCTGTGGTCTTAACCTTAGTCTCCGGTGCAATTTACCTACTTCCTACCGGTAGCCCTGAACAGCTACACTAGAAATATTAAGAAACAATAATTAAACATGACGGGAACAGGAACAGCGATCGCAACACAAGACTACGATGTTATCATCATTGGTTCAGGAATGGGAGGGTTAGTGACGGCCACCCAACTCGCTGCAAAAGGGGCGAAGGTATTAGTGTTAGAAAAGTATTTAATTCCTGGGGGAAGTGCGGGTTATTTTGAACGGGAAGGGTACCGATTTGATGTCGGTGCATCCATGATTTTTGGGTTCGGAACAGAAGGGACCACCAACCTTTTAACCCGTGCCTTAGATGCGGTTAATATGGACCTAGAAACCATCCCTGATCCTGTCCAAATACATTACCATTTACCCAACAATTTAGAGCTAAAAGTACATAAAAATTATGATAAATTTATTGACGAATTAATCAATAAGTTTCCCCACGAAAAAGTAGGAATTCGTCGCTTTTATGACGAATGCTGGAAAGTTTTTAACTGTCTCAATGCGATGGAATTACTTTCCCTAGAAGAACCTAGATACTTGATGAGAGTGTTTTTTCAGCATCCCTTTGCTTGTTTGGGTTTGGTAAAATATTTACCTCAAAATGCAGGGGAAATTGCCCGTCGTCATATAAAGGATTCTGAACTTCTCAAATTTATTGATATGGAGTGTTATTGTTGGTCAGTGGTTCCTGCTGATAGAACCCCAATGATCAATGCTGGTATGGTATTTTCAGATCGGCATTATGGTGGGATAAATTATCCCAAAGGAGGGGTAGGAACCATTGCTGAAAAATTAGTAGAAGGATTAGAAAAACTAGGAGGAGAAGTTCAATATAAAGCCCGCGTTACTAACATTGTAATGGAAAACGGTAGAGCGGTAGGTGTTAGATTAGCTAATGGAAAAGAATATCGAGCAAAACGCATTGTTTCCAACGCCACTCGTTGGGATACCTTTGAAAAACTATTGCCGAAAAATGAAATTCCTAAAAAAGAAAAAAAATGGCAGCAACGTTATCAACAATCACCGAGTTTTCTGAGTCTTCATTTAGGCATTAAATCGGAAGTTTTACCCCCAGGAACAGAATGCCATCATATTCTTTTAGAACAATGGGAAACTATGGAAGATGAACAAGGAACCATTTTTGTCTCAATTCC
>JASJEA010000305.1 GCA_030064935.1 Crocosphaera sp.
GATCAACTTGTAAGGATTGAGGTAATTTTAGTTGATTTTCAATCCCATCTAACCCACTAGCAATAATAGCACCCAAGGCCAAGTAGGGATTAGCAGAAGCATCAACGGTTTTCACCTCAAAATGCGTCGGACTCGGTAAAATCGGGTTAGTCGGAACTCTGAGTGCAGCTTCTCGGTTATCGTAACCCCAACATCTATAAGCCCCACTCCACTGTTGCGGTTGTAGTCGTCGATAAGAATTATTACTGGGGGTTGTTATAGCCATTAATCCTGGAAGATGTTTTAAGATCCCTGCCATAAACTGTTGCGCAATAGTAGATAAATGTCCCCTATTTTCAGAACTAGGAATGATATTTTTCCCATCTTTCCAAAGACTCAAATGAACGTGACAACCACTCCCTGCATGATCTGGGAATATTTTGGGTAAAAATGACGCTTTGAGTTGATGTTGCGCTGCGATCGCTTTTACGGTTTCCCTGTAGACAATCTGTTGATCCGCCGCCGCCAGTGCGTTACAGTAAAGGACAGACATCTCCTGCTGTCCAGGTCCAGATTCAGGATAATATAGTTCTACCGTTATGCCTTGTTCCGTCAACCCATCAGCAATATCATCCATCACTTCTTGATGCAAGTCCATTGATAAAGTAGCTGCAAAAACCGTATCATCTACTGGGTTTAAACCATCACGTTGCAATAGATAAAATTCGTTTTCAAATGCTGCGATAACTTCGATTTTCTCCCTTTTTGCCTCCTGAATCATCCGTTTCAGGAAACCACGGGGGCAATTTGGCCAGGTTTTTCCACCCAATATCATATCCCCTATCATTCTAGCGTGTCCTTTAGCATAGGGCAAGAGGGTTAAGGTGCTTTGATCAGGAATGAGACGAATTTCCCCTACAGGTCCGAGGCCAGTCTCAGACACAGGGGCATCATACATGACAGGGAGTGCTTGTTGGGCTGCGGTGATACCAACACCATGAGTCAGATAGGTTTCTAACCGTTTGCGGTGTATAGCTTTGCCCCGAATAATATTGGCATTATCACACCAAAGCACTCGAATAAATTTCACTCTAGAACGGTCCAGAGAGTTTAAGGTTTCTTTATCCATTGTTTATCATTTAATTGTTTACTATTGATCGTAATCAAAAACAAAGGTAATTTTGCATTAATTTTTGATTAAGGAGGTAATAAGATTGAGTTTTCATTTAATTAAAATATGTTTAATAGGCAATCAAGAGTTTGTTTTGCTCAAAAAGGACTAGAAAATCATACATAAACTTATACATTTACTGATACACATTTTTCTGAATTAATATGTTAATTTAAGAAACGTTTATTCTAAATACGCAAAGCAAATTTTACTCTTTTAAATAGTAAAGATTAAAACCACTTTGTGGTGTAGCAAAATACAGTATCTGAAAAAAATTAAACAACAAAAATGGCTGGAACCACACTATTAGCAGGGGATATTGCCATCATTGGCTTTAATTTTGATAACCCCGATCAATTCGCTTTTCTGACATTAGTTGACCTTACCCCAGGAACAGAAATCCAATTTACCGATAACGGTTGGCAAGCGGCTGGTACATTTAGGGCCAATGAAGGCACATTCACCTGGACAGCATCGACCAATATTGCTGCCGGAACAGTGATCAATCCCACCCTTAGCAGCGTTGCTTTTTCCGCAAGTGGGGATCAAATTATTGCCTACCAAGGAGAAGACAGTAACCCCACTTTTATATATGCACTCAACAGTGAAGGAAACCCTGGAGTGTGGCAGTCAGATGCTACGAGTTCCAACACTTCCGCACTGCCCACCGGTTTAGTAAATGGAGAAACAGCAGTTGCCCTCGATGAAATAGATAACGCTATTTATACAGGGATTACCTCTGGAACCAAAGAAGAACTATTAACCGCCATTAGTGATCAGTCTAACTGGTCCGGAAGTAATAGCACTCGGCAAACCATACCCACTGCCCCCTTTACAGTAACCGATGCAGGGAGTGGCACAACCACAGCCTTAATCAGTGAATTTCAACCTAACCCCATAGGTGCTGATCCCAGTTCAACAACTGTTGAAATAAGTGGGGAAGCTGGGAGTTCTTTTGAAGGTGTCATAATTACCATTGAAAGCGATAGTGGTGGCTCCGCAGGAACCGTTGATCGAGTTGCTGCAGTTTCAGGTACTTTTGACAGCAATGGGTTGTTAAGTGTAGATATTGCTGATTTAGAGAATCCATCTTTTACCATCGCTTTATTATCTGAATTTACAGGCTCAGTTGGCACTGATATTGATACTGATAATGATGGAATTGCCGACAACTTATCCACCTTTGGGATGGTTTTTGATGCCATTGGAGTTCCTGATAGTGCAACTGACGAAACCCTCCTTTATGGAGAAGACTTAGGAGGAGTTGACTTTGCCTTCACAGGAGACGAACCCAGACTCATTTTTCGAGACGGAAGTGTTGGGGATCTCTATGCCATTAATGATCCTGATAACAGCCAAGTCTTTGACATCAATGGGGTTGACGTAACCCCTGGTATTTTTGATGTTGATCCTACCGTGGGAACAGATACCTTCGGTGTCATTAACCCCACAATAGGAGGAGGAGGGGTAGTACCACCTCAACCTACCTTTACCTTTATCCACGAAGTTCAAGGAAGTGGCGCATCTAGTCCCCTAGTTGGTCAAACTGTTACCGTTGAAGCCGTTGTTATTGGAGACTATCAAGATGGTGCCAATGGAACAAACGGAGATTTGAACGGTTTCTTCATTCAAGAAGAAGACGCTGACGCTGATGGCGATGTTTTAACCTCTGAAGGATTATTTATTTTTGATGGTACTAATCCTGCGGTTGATGTCAATATCGGAGACGTTGTACAGGTTACAGGAACCGTAGATGAATTCTTTGGTTTAACCCAACTGACTAATGTTACTGTTTCCATTCAAGGAACAGATTCCTTACCCACTGCCGCTACAGTTAACTTCCCCGTTACCACAGTAGATGATCTAGAAGCGTTTGAAGGAATGCAAGTCACCATTCCCGATACCCTCTTTGTTACTGAATACTTCAACTTAGATCGCTTTGGTGAAATCGTTCTCTCTTCTGACGGTGCAAGTAACGAACCCGGAACCGATGGCCGTTTGGACCAATACACCGACTTTAACGCCCCAGATGTTGCTGGTTTTGCCGCCTATCAAGAAGCGATCGCTACAAGACGGATTGTCTTAGATGATGGTCAAACCATTCAAAATCCTGATCCCATTATTCATGGCCGTGGTGGCAACCCTTTAAGTTCTACCAATACCTTAAGGGGTGGAGATACGGTTAATAACCTCTCCGGGGTGCTTAGTTTTGGTTTTGGGGAGTATCGTATTCAACCCGTTAACCCTGTAGATTTTCAACCCACTAACCCTCGTCCGATTACGCCCGATCCTGTGGGCGGCGATTTAAGAGTTGCCAGTATCAACGTCCTCAACTTCTTTACCACCTTAGATGAACCTGGAAACCCAGGTAGTGGTCCTAACAGTCTTTCCCCTCGTGGTGCTGATAACCAAGCTGAGTTTGATCGTCAGTTAGAGAAATTGGTCACAACATTAGTAAATATTGATGCTGACGTTGTCGGTTTAGTGGAGTTAGAGAACGAATTTGGTGACCAAAATGGAGACGGCCAATTTGCCATTGCAACCTTAGTCAATGAACTCAATAACCAACTCGGTGCAGGGACTTATGATTATGTTGATCCTGGGGTTCCTTTTGGGGATACAGGGGATGCCATCACTGTCGGTGCTATCTACAAAACCAACAGCGTTCAAATTGCACCAGGGACAACGGTAGAATTCCTCACCGATGCTGATTTACCAGGTTTGGGATTGAGTGGGTCCGTTTTTGATGGGGTGAATACTAACCGTGCCCCCTTAGCCGTTAGTTTTGAAGAACTTGCCACAGGAGAAGTATTTACTCTCTCCGTTAACCACTTTAAATCTAAAGGAGGTACAGGATCGGGAGATGATTCAGATATAGGAGATGGCCAAGGGGAGTTTAATGGAACTCGTTTAAGGGGTTCGCAAGCTCTCAATGCTTGGTTAAATACCGATCCCACAGGGAGTGGAGATAGTGATTTCTTGATTGTTGGGGATCTCAATGCTTATGCTCAAGAAGATCCGATCACTTTCCTCGAATCAGAGGGCTATACCGATTTAATTGAGCAGTTTGTGGGCAATGATGCTTATTCATTTGTCTTTGATGGTCAATTTGGCTATCTTGATTATGGTTTAGCCAATCAATCCTTATTATCGCAAGTCACTGGGGCAACGGAATGGCGCATCAATGCTGATGAACCGGACGCACTTGACTATAATTTAGATTTTGGCCGCGATCCAAGTCTGTTTAATGGTCAAGATCCCTTCCGCTCCTCAGATCATGATCCCATCATTATTGGTTTAGACTTAGTGACTCCTGGAGAAGTTATTAATGGCACTTCAAGACGAGACATTTTAGTGGGAACTCATGGTAACGATACCATTACTGGTTTCCGACGAGGAGATACCCTCACTGGTGGTGATGGTAGTGATACTTTTGTCTACACTAGCTTACGAGATGGACGAGATATCATTACTGATTTTGAAGTGGGTGCAGATATAATCGATATTTCTCAAGTCTTAAATGCTGTTGGTTTTGAAGGTTCCGATCCCATTGCCGAAGGTTATGTAGGTTTTGGCTCCAATGCTCATGGAACCTATTTAACCATTGATCCTGACGGTATTTCTGGCTCTGGAAGTTCTCGCTCTATCTTACTGGCTCAAGGAGTAACCGAAGCACAATTCAATAATCCAGATAACTTTATCTTCTAAACAATCTCTGATCCCTCACTCATGAGGGATCAGAGACTATCTCATAAACCATCCATTAATAAAAAAAATCATGAATAACCGATTTCAACCATTCTCTTTCCTTGTCACAACTTCCATTGTTAGTCTTGCCGTCATTTACCCTCATTCAGTTAAGGCGGCTGCAATGATTTATGAGTTTGAAGTTAGTATCGATTCCGGTTCTTTAGTGGGAGAAACCTACGCTGGTTCCCTTGAGTTTGATGAATCTGATTTATCTATCTCCCAATTTAGTTTTGATTTTGAGGGGATTAATTACACTGAAACGGATTTAATTGATCCAGAGTTTTTCTTTGATAATGGTCAGTTTTTAGGATTGATTGCTGATGTTATCGACACTAATGTTGAATTTTCTTTTCTTGAAGCTGTGCCTGAAATTAACGAACCAGCTACTTTTCTCTACTTCATTAATGGACAAGAAGCCGCAGGAGATATTACTTATAATGCTGTTCCTGAACCATTAACAATTTTAGGAACGATGACAGCCCTCGGTTTTGGCGGCCTATTTAAACGTCAATTAAAATCTTCCTCAAAACAATCAAAATCTTAATTTGATTATCCCCAATAAATTAGGTCTAAAACCCCGACTTTGAAGGTTAATAGTTTTTGAGACGGAGCTTAAATCTTGGTCTCAAAAACTATTTCTAACTTATAACTTATGACCGAAAAAAAGGCTTCTAAGCCTCTAACTTGGGGTAGAGGTAATTCTAAATTCTCAATTCTAAATTCTGATTGATATTACCTAAAATGTCGGATGAATGCCCCCGCTACATTTTTCCACAAAATATCCACCAAAATTAGCGGGGGATGAAATCCGACCAATGAATTAAGGCGAGGCAACGATTTTAATTCTACCATCTTTGGGTAAACTGTGTTAAAGTTAATCTACC
>JASJEA010000306.1 GCA_030064935.1 Crocosphaera sp.
ATTTTCGAGGCATCGAACCTCGAAAATCACACGCTCTACCTCCCCACTCCGCAAGCTGAGAGTGGGGACTCCCGCTTATTCCGTTGAAGAGTAAAATATAATTAATAGAATATATTGCCCCATTTACGGGGCTTTTTACCCTAATAATCTCCACTGTACTCCGACCAACTCAATGACCTGAGTTCGATGTATTTTACAATTTTGTTAGGAAGAAGATGAGACTCAAAAATTGGAGAAAATACTTGACAAAAACCATCAATCTGACAAAATAAGGTTTCTATTTCTATCATTGTAAATCTTCTGGTTTTATAGGCAAATTATATAATTTAGAGAGAAATTTAGCTAGAGATATTCTGGCTGATTTTTTATGTCTTAAAATATGTTTGGCTAAATCTATGGCTTGGGATAAGTCTTGGCTTGTTTTTGTCACAGAATCAAATTTTAGAAGAACAGCAAGAGACAATGGTAAAAAGTTAGGTTTGCTTGCTTAAAAAGGTTTCCGTTTCACGGTATTTCTCCTACATTCTCCCCTGGTGTTATTGCCAGGGTTTCTTATTAGTTAATGATTAACTTTTTCAATATTTCTTGGTGCATAAAAGCTCTATCTCTTAAAGATTGAATACGATCTTTGAGTAATGGTTCCCCGTTAACAAAATATTCCAGCCAAGCGGTACTAATAATATTAGGATCATCAGGAAGTTTATCTAAATTCCAGCCAGGAATCTCAATCTCTTCCATTAAATAATCAACTTTAGGATCATAACTTAGAGCAAAACACTTACAATCTTCAGAAGCAGCCATAATTAAACTATGTAAACGCATTCCGATGGTCATTTCAACCCCTTTAAATACTCCTTTTAATTCTCTGGGATTTTCTAATTGAATAACTTGATAGCTTCCTGGCAATTTTTTAGCAATAGAACGGGCAATTTCTAAATCTTGAGAAGCTTGAAAAGGAACTAATAGAATACAGGTATTAGTGGCTTTCTGAAAATCAATTAAAGCTTGTGTTAATATCTTCAACCTTTGGGTAGTTAAACTAGAATGACGGCGTAAATTAACTGCAACTTTTGGTGCTGGTAAATCAGCTAATCCCGCTACAGATTTAGCATTTAAAGCCCAAACTGGATCGGGGGCAATTAGGGGATTAATATGCCATTTAGATACTAATTCTGCTGACTTATAATCTCTAACACTTACTTCATTGCACCCTAATAAAACTTGATGGGTTAACCAACGAGTGAAAGGATTATTCAATGGACCAATTCCTTGGGCCCAAGCAATGGTTTTTAATCCTTTTTTTTGGGCTAATGCCATTAATCCCGCATAATAAATAGGGCTTTTTAGACTGGTTACATCTTGCATTAAACTGCCCCCACCCCAGATAAAAATATTAGAGGTTTTGATAGCTTCCAAAATGGCTAAACCAGAGCGATTCCCATAAGCTTTAACCCCGTATTGTTTTTGCGTTTTTTGAGGGTTTGCTGACAGTACAATGGGTTCAACTTGAGAAGGTAACATTTGCAGTAGGGTCATTAATAAGGCTTCATCCCCACCGTTTCCTTGACCATAATAGCCACTAATTACTGCCCGCATTTTTTTCTATCTCTGAAATTGATCACCTTTAACTGTCTATTCTCTCATTCTCTGGTCGCCAGATAAACTTGACATAGACATAGGACATAGTCTCCAAAATAACAGATTTGACTCCTTCACTGGTTTGCCACCAAGCTCGACCATAATAAGAAGAAGGAAAGGGGATGACTCCCACTTTGATCTCAGGTTCTAAAATACGTCTAAAGATTAACCAACTACGACGGGTATGGACATCATAGGAATAAAGATTAATGGTATTAACAGTTAAATCTGAAGCCATTAACCACTGTTTAACCGCTTCTGCACTCGCTGCGGTGCGGTTGATAGCCACCTTCATATTAGGAACAGCAACCACTTGGCTTGAGTCGAGTCCTAAAGCGATCGCCGTTGCTGCTGCTAAGTTAGCAAAGTTTTTATACTCACTTAAATACTTCCCACGGCCTAATTCGTCTCCTGTGGTGATCATCAGACGATAATTTTTATCTTGGAATTCGGCGATCGCTCCTTGAATTACTTCATCGCGAACCCATCCTTCTACCACCATCACCTCTGTGTCTAGGGGTTGAGAAACCCTTAAAAATGGATGAATGGAAAGGCCACAACAGATAATAATTGAGAGTAACAAAAACAGGACAAATAACCATCCTCGAAGGGTTAAACCCCATTGAGGTTTATATTCTACTAATCCCCAAAATTTTTCCACCGTTAATTTTCCGTTCATGATTGACACTCATCCCTTTAACCTGCTATCGTCGCAGCAACGGGATTCCTCTGGCAGAATTGTAAGATAGACTTACCAAAAATCTCCCCAGTCTGCCCATCGAGGGGTGTCTGCCCAATCCCCCCAACCAGGAGTCCAAGCATCAACCCAACCCCCACTACCTCCTCGGCGACGACCTCTATCAGACCAATCTGCCCATATCGCTAGATCCGCTTCGTTTTGGGATTCAAGTTGCTCAAAAGAGGATTGTTTAAGAGTTTTAGATGTTTCTTGTAATCGTTTTTGAATCCTCTCCACTCGTTGAGGAATGGTTTGAGGGTGAGGAGGTAAGGTTCCCTTAGCTGGACTCATTTCTACGGTTAAGGCAGCTAACATCAAAACCAAACCTAAATAACCTGATTGATTGTTTACAGGCATAACTCTCTCCTAATCAATTTTTTAACCCTAGCTGGCGTTCTATTCCGTCTAGTGCCACATCAACCACTAATTGCTTATTGTATCGACAAGCCATGGTTTCCGAACACACAAAAGTGTCATTTTCCCAATACTTATTACTGGGTGCGCCACCGCCACAAAGGGAAAAGTAGGGACAGTGATCTTCGCAGAGACGACAGCCACCACTAATATCCTCAAAAAGTTTCCAGAACTTGGGATGATCACAGGCAGACTCTAGAGGCTCATCAACTAAATTTCCTAAAACAAAGTCCTCATAATCATCACTTTTCATGGTTAGCAACTCTGGGGAATAGGTAGAAAAATTCCCCTGATAGTCAATGCTGATGATGGCGAAAGGATGAGACATTTGATTGATTAAACGTCCTGAAGATTTAAGTATTAACTCACTTACATCCTCAAATTCTCTTACCTGCATCTCCCCCTTGACGGAGGCAGTTAACTCCCAAAACCTTTCCCAAAAGGCTCTTATTCTTGCAGAGATATTGTCTTGTTGCAAGGAAGAGGTACGGTTAACTCCTTCTATTTCTTCGATATTGAAGCCTATTCGTTTGATACCGTTGTCTCTGAAAAACTGAAATATTTCATCTGGATAATCTAGGGATGTTTCGGTAAGTACAGCAATAACATACAAGTCAAGCTGATTGTTTTGCAGTAATTTTATGCTCCTCATAGTAGCTGCATGGGTTCCTAAACCGGTTGGGGTTTTGCGATGAACATCATGGATAAAGGCCGGTCCGTCAATACTTACTCCCACGTTGAAGCGATGTTCTTGAAAGAAATCACACCAAGCTTGGGTTAAAAATAAGCCATTGGTTTGAACTGAGTAGTTAATTCTGATTTCTTTTCGGAGACGGGCTTTAATTTGAGCAATAATTTGGATCGCTTCTCCATAAAAGTCCATAGGAACTGCTAAAGGTTCTCCTAAATGCCAGCAGACTGTAAAGGAGTCACGAACGAGAGAACTACTGAGCAAGTTCTCAAAAATGGGGAAAATGAGATCGACAGATAAGCGATGTTTTGTCTTACGATCTGGCAAATAACAATAATCACAATCGAGGTTACAAAAAGATCCTGCCTGAAGCACTACCAGACGCACTGGACCGAATTTAAGAAGATTTAATTGTTTTTGAGCACTATTCAACTGAACCATAACTCTTAAAAAGCAGTAGTAGGAATCCGTTCTTTTGAGTCAATAATCCCTCGAAAATACTCTTCTAGAATGGTTTTTGGATAAGGAATAACCCCTTGAGCACCAAACCACCCCTCAAACATCTTGGTAAATTCAGGATCTTCAATGACATATCCTTGAATGACTCTGAGAATGGAATAGTTAACTAAATCTCTCCAATGAGAATCATCTTCGGGAAGAACACAAGCATAGGCTTCGAGGTTAACCAGTTCATCGTTAGGGATAATGTCCCATTCATCGGGGTTCGGTGCAGACTTTTTCAAAGCTTCTAGAAGAATACCATCACTGGCATAACCATCAATAACCCCTTGTTGAAGTTTCGCAAAGCCATCACTGCGACTGTTGACTAGGATCAGTTTTAAGTCTGGGGCAAGGGTTTTGAGAATGGTTTCATTGGTGGTATTGGCTTCGACACCGATACGTTTGCTTTTGAGTTCCTCGACCGAATCAATGGTAACTCCTTTCTTAACGAGAAGTTGCGTCCCCGTGACAAAATAGCTGATAGAAAAATCAATATATCTTTCCCGATTCCAGGTAAAGGAAGTCGGACCACAAGAAATATCTACTTCTCTATCTCTAACCCGATCTAAGAAGTTCTGAGTATTGACCTCTACTAATTCTAGTTTTATTGGCCTGTCTAAAGCTGTTTCTACTTGACTTTTAATAACACTCATAATGTCGATACTATAGCCAACCCATTCCCCTTTTTCGTTGACGTAACCAAACGGTTTAGCATCTTTCCAAGCACCAGCACGAATAGTTCCCGTTCGCTCAATACGCTGCAAAACAGGCTCTGCAAGAGATTGCAAAGGGGCTGTTACTAAGGCCAGGGACAGCATCATTCCTAGAATTTTCTTCATGTTTTTCTCTCGTTAGGGTTAATATATAATCTCCAATGTTTTAATCTTCTCTTAAAATGACGTATCAAGTATATAATAAATTGTCAAAAATTGTAAATTAATAGCAGAAAAAATAAAAGAAATTCCTAATGCTAACTGAATAATATTTAAAGTTAAACCAAACACTTGAAGTAAGGTTGGTTTGAGAAAGTTTAAAATTTCTCTCGCGTATAACATACAGACAAGATTGAGAATCATGACAAGTATAATTAAACCCAGAAGCTTATGAACATTGTTATCTAATCGGTGTGCGATGGTCATAGAAATCATGACAAAAGCAATTCCTTGAGGGGTTAAAATTGTAGGAAATGTTAGAGGCGAAATCAATGATTTTAAGGGATTTTCTAGGTCTAGATTTTGAGCATTTTCAGTTTTTTCATATTGAGCTAAGAGCATTTTTATTGAAATTAAAGATAAAATGAGTCCTGCTGTTGCAAGTAAAGCACTCAGACTAATATTATACTTATTCAAGATATTTTGACTGCTTAGAGCTACGGCCAGAATAGCTGTAGTTGATAAGGCAAAACTCCGTATCGCTAATTTGATTCTTATTTTTGCACTAGATTTTTGAGTTAGTATAACAAAGACGGGAATAATTTTAATAGGTCCAATGGTCATAAATAGAATTATGGCCATTCGGAATAATGAGTCTTTTCCATAAATTTTTCTAAGCTCTTGTATAAATCTGATTTGCTGTTCAATTATGTTGACTAAATCATTTTCTTGAATATTTTCAACCTCCAGATCAGATTTATTTATTTTATCTAACACTAACATCTCTTGACTCATTTTTTGTTCCGATCTATTGGGACTTTCTTGGCTGAAAGCACTAAGGGAAAAGGTACTACTAATCAAGAAACAGGCAAACAAAAAAACGAGACTAATAGAAATTAAATTAGAGGCAAATGAGCGAGCTTTCGGTTCTACAGTACATACTATGCTAAGCTATCAGCTAGATGCCAAAACAATAA
>JASJEA010000084.1 GCA_030064935.1 Crocosphaera sp.
AAATTAGATTCCTTGCGAAATTTAACCCAGAGGTGGTTCTCTCCTCAGACTTTCGCCCCATTACAGAAGCCTGTTTTCGTGTGTCCCACGATACAGTTCAAAACCTCTAAAATACTTGGTTTCTCTGGTACTTGATGCTTAGAATTTTTACCTATAGGAGCATTTCCCTATAGAACCATATAACTCTAGTTTTCAAGGTGCGTTCATCTTTCGATGACTGGGTTTTTTAAGCGGTTGCTTACCCTGTCCGCTATTTTTAACATTGTACATCATATAAATCCCGTCGCGCCTTATCCAAAGCTTGTCCAATACTATCCCCTTTCACCAATCGTTGATAAAACTTATGGAATAACTGTTGCGTCGTCACCACTAACACCGAATAAGTCATGGCCAAAACCGAGGGAATACCCGCATAAGTTAACCGCGCAGCCACACTTCCCATGGCATCTTCCCCTGCCACTTGCGCCGACTGACAAGCAGATAATACCATCAAGGCAATGTGACGACGGTTTAACATATTCCCCAAGGTTTCCGCCGATATTAACGCCCTTTTCCCATCCTTATCTTCAAAGAGTAAATAGCCTGTATTTTCCTCAATTCCTTCATTTCCCTTCATTAAACTGGGATCACTACGTTTTGCATCCTCATAATACTCCCCATCTTTGTCATAAACCCCATGACCATCAAAATGCACAATATCAATGGGGGGTAAATCTTCATCCTCTAACCGTTCAACTAATTTATCCAAAGTTGCAGGTCTTAAGAATTCTATCTCAATTTTGCCCTTTGCTTCGGCCTCAATGGCTGCCATTACTGCCTTCGCTTCTCCCCTTGGATCAAAAAATCCTGGCCCTTCTGGACGACTTACGATCAATAATAATCTTAAATGGGGTTTTGCTTTCACTTGAACCGCTTTACGCCCCTTTCCTGCTGATGCAAAGCGACGACGAATGGAAATAGAGGGGTTATCATGAAGCAAATATGTGCCGTCGGGCTCTCGCAATAACTCCCAAGGTAAAGCTAATAAGGTGGGAGCACTGGCATTGATAATAATACGCTTATTTTTCGCCTTTTTATCCTGAAAATTATTTAATATGCGTTGTGCTTCCCAACTGTCAAAGACAGCATTAAATAAACCACTCCCCCATTGAGCAAATTTATCCTCAATTTGGCTTGCTCGTTCAAAATCAGGTTCATCTAGGTAACTACTGGCATAAGTTTCCCAATACCACTTTAAATCTTCAAAATCCTCCTCATTTAAAGGGAAAGCAAACTCAAGGGGATCGCTTTCATTATTAATAAGAAAATGATTTATATCAGGAAAACGAATATGTAAATCCATCTCAACCATGAATTATCAATTACCCTTAGTATTTGTATTATATCAAATCGGCTTAATCAGTAAACGTTAAAATTGCTATTGTAAATCAATCTTCTACCGCCTCCTCTGCCTCCTCTGCTCCTCTGCTCCCCCTGCTTATCTCATCCTAAAGTATGGTATTCAAAGGGAATATTCTATCGTCTGTCTCAGATTCATAAGGTACATTAAAAGCTTAACAAAATACATTTTACGATGAAAGATATAAAAAGGTTAAAAATTATTATCAAAGGTGCTGTTCAAGGAGTAGGTTTTCGCCCTTTTATTTATCGATTAGCTACCGAATTAAACTTAAAAGGATGGGTAAATAATTCTGCATCAGGAGTTTTTATCGAAGTAGAAGCAACTCGCACTATTTTAGAACAATTTTTATCCAGAATCCCGCAAGAGAAGCCACCTATCTCACAAATTAATACCATAGAAACTTCTTGGTTAAATCCTGTTAACTATACAAATTTTGAAATTCGTCATAGTAGTAGTGGAGACAAAACAGCCATTATTTTACCTGATTTAGCCACTTGTTATGACTGTTTACAAGAAATTTTTGATCCCAATAATCGACGCTATTTATATCCCTTTACTAACTGTACAAACTGTGGTCCCCGTTACACCATTATTGAGGAATTGCCTTACGATCGCCCTAAAACATCAATGAAAGAATTCACCATGTGTAAAGAGTGTCAAGAGGAATATGAAAACCCTCTCAATAGACGCTTTCATGCCCAACCTAATGCTTGTCCTAAATGTGGGCCAAAATTACAACTATGGAACCCAAAAGGAGAAGTATTAGCAACTGAAAATAATGCTTTAGAAGAGAGTATTACAGCATTAAAAGCAGGCAATATTTTAGCAGTCAAAGGTTTAGGTGGATTTCAGTTGATTGTCGATGCTAGAAATAATCAAGCAGTTAAACAGTTAAGACAGCGTAAACATAGACCTGATAAACCTTTTGCTTTGATGTATGCTTCTCTAGACGACATAAAAGTTGATTGTAAAGTTAGTGATTTAGAACAACAATTATTGACTTCTCCTCAAGCACCCATTGTTCTAATTAAACGTAATAAAAATAGTGATCATTTAAGTCCTAATATTGCTCCTAATAATCCCTATTTAGGAGTTATGTTACCTTCCACACCATTACATCACTTATTACTCCATAAAATAGACTTTCCTATCGTCGCCACCAGTGGAAATATTGCCAGTGAACCTATCTGTATTGATAACGAAGAAGCATTACAAAGATTAGGAAATATTGCTGATTTATTTTTAGTTCATAATCGTTCCATTATTCGTCCTGTAGATGATTCCGTTGTCAGAGTAATGGGAGGAAGAGAAATGATTATACGTCGTGCAAGAGGATATGCACCATTTCCAATACAAATTGATGAGCAATTACTATCTAAATATAAACAAAACTCTCAATCTATACCTAATATTCTAGCTGTAGGAGGACATCTAAAAAATACCGTTGCTATTCTCAAAAATAATCAAGTATTCATCAGTCAACATATTGGAGATTTAAGTACAGTAGAAGCCTTAAAATCCTTTAATCAAGTGATGGATAGTTTAAAACAATTGTATGAATTTGAACCAGATATAATTGTCTGTGATAAACATCCTGATTATGTCTCCAGTCAATATGCCAAAGCTCAAAACTTACCCTTATTTACCGTTCAACATCATTATGCTCATACCCTTTCTTGTATGGCTAATAATAACTTAAAACCTCCCGTTTTAGGAGTTGCATGGGATGGCACAGGATACGGGGATAATAATACAATTTGGGGAGGCGAATTTATCTTAATTGCTGATAATAACTATCAAAGAATTGCTCATTTTAAACCCTTTAAATTGCCAGGAGGTGAGCAAGCAGTTAAAGATCCTAGACGTATTGCTTTAAGCTTATTATATGCAGTATTTGAAGATTATAATAGTTTAAAATTGCCCTTTTTAGAAACAATTTCATCCAAAGAATTAAACCTAGTTAAACAAATGTTGTCCCGTAACCTAAATACTCCCTTAACTTCCAGTGTAGGAAGATTCTTTGATGGAGTAGCAGCAATGATAGGAATTTGTGAAAAAATTAGTTTTGAAGGGCAAGGAGCAATCAATTTAGAATATGCTATAAATGATGTAAACATCCAAGCAAATTACCCTTATGAAATCATAGAATTAGATTACCCTTTAGTTATTGATTGGGAATTAATCATAAAAGGGATTATAGAAGACATATTACAAAATCTATCTCATCAAGAAATTGCTACTAAGTTTCATAATACGTTAGTTGAAATTATTATTGATGTAGCTCAAAAAACTAAAGAAAACAATATTTTATTAACAGGAGGATGCTTTCAGAATAAATACTTAACGGAAAGAACAATTTTACGGCTAAAACAAGAAAAATTACACCCCTTTTGGCATAAAAATGTTCCCCCCAATGATGGAGGTATTGCATTAGGGCAAATTATCGCAAGTATCATTGAAAAATAATAGGCTTTGCTTGCTTATTTGCTATAATTAGAAAACGAAAGAGTAACCTGAATAAGCGTGGATATTTTTGGAAGTTCTGAATCTGCTAAAGTTTTAGTTGTTGATGATCACCCTTTTAGTCGTGTCATGGCGGTAGATCTCTTAACAGCTAATGATTATGATGTTATTGAACATGATGGGGTTTCTGATGTTTTCACAGTTGTTAGAAAAGTTGCACCCGATCTAATTTTGATGGATATTAAAATGCCTAATTGTAATGGGTTTGATATTTGTCAGAAGTTGAAACAAGATACCGAAACTCGTGCTATTCCTGTTATTTTGATGAGCGTCGCTGATGATAATCAATCTCGTTTAAAAAGTCAAGAAGTAGCAGCAGATGCTTTTATGAGTAAACCCTTAGAAAGCATGGTAATTTTACCAGAAGTAGAATTATTAATCCAACGCAAACGTCTTTATGAGTGGCTAGAACAAATCCAACAAGTATTATTTTTGATTTCTCAAGCCATTGAAAAACGTTATTCCCCAGAAGGAAAATCAGGAATGCGTTTTGATAAATTCGCTCAAGGATTTGGGAACTATTTAAACTTAAACCCTGTAGAAATTAATGATCTAATTTTAGCTTCTCATCTTCATGATATCGGAACTGTTGCTATTCCTGATGCAGTGATGATGAAGCAGGGAAAATTAGACGCAGAAGAACGAGAATTGATTAAACAGCACGTTTTAATTGGGGAAGAAATTTGTAAACCCATGCAAAACCGTCGAGGAATCGCTCAAATTATTCGTCATCATCATGAACGTTGGGATGGTAGTGGTTATCCTGATGGTTTAATTGGCGAAAGTATACCCAAACTAGCCCAAATTTTTCAAATATTAGATATCTATGAAGCTTTAACCAGTCAAAGGCCCTATAAACAACCATTTACCCCCCAAGAAGCTCTTAAAATTCTCACAGAAGAAGCAGAAAAAGGTTGGCGAAATGTCAAGTTGGTGCAACAATTTGTTGCATTTATCGAAGAAAAAGAACTTGCCTAAAAAATTATTAAGATGCTCTGACTAAAAGTATCATTTTTGCACAATTTTTTAATATAATTATAATAGTTACTCTTAAAAAATTGTGATAAGGCATTAGAACTATGGGAGAAAAACTTGCAGATATCTTGGAACCCCTCGCCGCTTGGTTCCGTAGTTTAGGCGTACCAGAACCCATTGTTCATTGGGGACACCCAGTTATGATGGGTATCGTTGTCTTAGTCTTGGGTAGTTTTACCGCTTATATGGGATGGCGCAGTCGTTTCTTGACTAAAGATGCTGATGAAGTAGCAAAGAGTCGCGCTTCTCACCGTCAGTTAGCTCCTTGGGTATTCCTTTTCATCTCTTTGGGATACACTGGCGGAGTTTTGTCTTTGGTTATGCAAAAACAGCCCATTTTAAGTAGTCCTCATTTTTGGACTGGAACTGGTGTTTTAGGTTTGATGGCCATCAGTGCGATCACTCCTTTAATTGGTTTTGGTGGTGATCAAAAAGAAGGTTATCGCGCGTTTCATGCGTATTTAGGTGGTGTGGTTGCCATTGTCTTAATTGCTCATGGTATTTTAGGATTAAAATTAGGACTTTCTTTATAATTCTTTGAGTTTTGATTCATGATTATTCCGGTTTCTTGAGGAGACCGGTTTTTTCTTGTTAATTATCAGGTATTTGTATGGTTAAGAAAACCGCTAAAGAAGTAATTGAATCTATTTATCAAGCCATTAATAAGCGGAATATTGACGCAGCAATAAAATGGGTTGATGATGCTTGTATTTATCAAGATGTTAATTTTAATCAACCGTTTGAAGGGAAAGAGGCGGTTAAAAATCTCTTTCAAGAGTCTTGTGATAATGTTCCTAATGATCTCAAATTTGTTATTGATGAAATTACTGAAGGTGATCCATTAAAAGTGGGTGTATTATGGCACGTTGAGTTAGATAATATCGCCATTCCTAATGGTAGGGGAGTAAGTTTTTATAGAATCTCAGAGACGACAGGAAAACTAATCTTTGCAAGAGATATTGTTGAGCCTCCTCTTAAACCTGGTAAAGTATCCTTTTTTATTATTCGCTTAATCACTCCTTTAATTAGAAGATTTTTAAAACAAGATTCTACACCCCCACAAAATAACCTTTTACTATCAAAAATTGTCTGGTTTATCGCAGGAACTTATATTTATGTTTTACTTTGTTCGTCTCCTAATTTTATCTTACCAGGAGACCCTTTTTGGGCAATTCAACCAGAAACGATTAAAGAAGTTATCAATGAATCTATTAATTTCTTCTTCATTTTACCTATTTTAAATAATATAGGTATTCAGTTTATGCAATCTCCTATTGTTCATCCTATTATTGAAGCACAATTCAACTTTGCTGAAGCTTGGATATTTATGTTTCTTCCCTTATTATTAGCGGATAAAAGAGTGAGAGATTTTCCAAAAGTTGCCCTTTGGAGTGTCGCTATGTTTCTTACCAATGTTTTTCTTTTACCCTATATGGCCTTACGATTTAAACAACCTGTTTTAGATAAAATAGAAGAACCTAAAAAAGGAATATTAGAGCGTATTTTTGGCTCGATAGGGTTAACAGTTGGTATCATTGCGATTAGTTGGCTCTTTATAGGAAGACCTGAATTCGGAGATTTAGCCCAAAGAATTCAGTATTTTATCACCCAATTACATAGCAACCGTGTCGTCATTGCTTTTTGTGTTGATCTTGTTTTATTTACCATTTTTCAAATGATACTAATGGGTGCAGTTATTCCGAAAAATAGTGAACAACGGGGGTTAAGGTTTATTCCTTTCTTTGGCCTTGCAATTTGGTTAATTATTTAAAGTATAGCAATTGGTAATGATATGTGAAAAACAAGAAACCATTAGGAAATAATAATATTATCTACCTACAAATAAACTATCGTAGGGATTTAACACTGTTAAATCCTACTTCTCCTTTTCTCACAACTGAAACTTGATTGCTATATAACAGTACCCATACTTAGAAAAAGCTGAAGAATTAGATCATACAAAAGATTGCCCTGTGCCTGCGATCGCTGAATTCAGTTTAAAGCTTAATTCAAGAGTACATTACCCCCAGCAATAGCTCATTTTAAAATTGCCATAACTTTCTCTAGGTAAGGCTTTAAGCCATTTTTCTGTGGAGAATTTCAGATTAAGTATAATCAAGGGAGTTCTTAAACTTTTTAGGATATTTGTTGATGAATAATTTTTTAACCAAGTACCGATTAATGAGTGCTAGTTTATTAGCCATCTTGTCCACGTTAACGGGTAGTCAAGCAGCGCAAGCTACCAGACTTAGAGTAACCGTTGAAAACTTAGCCCCTGTTAATGGTCAAGGGCTTGCGCCCATTTGGGTGAGTTTCCATGATGGAAGTTTTGATATTTTTGATGTTGACGAAACAGCCCCGCGTTATTTAGAATTATTAGCAGAAGATGGAATTACAGGAGATCCAGGGAATCGAGTTCCTACTGATTTCTTAGTTGATGCTGCTGCTGCCGGCTTAGATTTAGCTGCTTTAGCGGCCGCCGGTCCAGAGTCCATCGCAGCAGCTTTTGCTATGAGTGCTGCTGCCTTAAATGGTGGCGTTCAAGATAGTCTTTTTCCTGACTTTATACGGATTAATCCCTTTTTTGCAGGCCTTCCTGTTGGGGAAAAAATTTCAATCGATGTTGATTTTGATGCCGATCCAATTAACAATCAATTTTTCAGTTATGCTAGTATGCTCTTCCCGACTAACGATGGTTTTATTGCCAATGAAGATCCTACAGAAATTCCCATCTTTGATGATCAAGGAAACTTTATCGGGGCTGATTTTGTGGTGTTAGGAAGTGAGGTGTGGGATGCTGGTACTGAGGTCAATGATGAAGATCCTGCCAGTATGCCTTATGAAGTATCTGTTATCTTGAATGGTGGGGTTGATGAAAATAGCACTGTTGGCCTTCACCCTGGTTTATTACCTCCAGGTTCAGGGGGAGCAGTCGATTTTACCATCAATGGTTTTACTTTTGAAAATGCTGACTTTTCAGCACCTGGTTATCAAATAGCTAGAATTACAGTGGAACAAATTACAGTTCCTGAACCCAGTACCATTTTGGGTTTATTAGGATTAGGAAGTCTCGGTTTATTAAGACGTAAAAAATCGTAAAATTTGGGGACTCTAGACTATTTATAAGCAAACTATTAACTAGGGGGCGTTAGAAAAACCCTAGTTTTTTTGATGGTTGCAGTTATTCCGAAAAATATTGAACAAAGGCGGTTAAGGTTTACTCCTTTCTTTGGCCTTGCGATTTGGTTAATTATTTGAAATAGGATGTTTCTTAATACTTAATGCTATAATTAAGACATAGGAACCAGTCCTCAAATGTCAGTGCAAGATGTCGGAAATACAGTAATCTAAGTTGAACTCTTCCTCTATCAATCCGATCTGGTTGCTATCTGATTTCAAAGGTGCAGCTATGACTAAATTATTTGTAGGTCCTGTGGAGTTATCTGAAAATCCTAACCATAGAAAAGATACAGATGAAAATGAAATTAAGTGGGTTGGTACAACTCTGAGATTTCTATTTCAAGTTAAAGAATGTCATGAAATTCATAAAGTTAACAAAGGCAATACCTGTACAGATGAATACATATATCCTCAAGTAATTATCAGAACAAGATACGTTAAAACCTGGGAAGATTGGCAACAACATGAGGTAAGATTAAACGGTTGTTTAATTGGCACGATTTCTAACCATTCTTCAACCCGGAACCATCCTCTCCATCCTACCCAACCAGAAGATCCTGAAAACAGAACATTTATATTTAAGGTACAACCTAAAATTGTCAAAGTTAGTGGTGCAATAGAAACTCATCTTGTTCCTCAGGATAAAGTTAATGTTTTATCAATTGATATGGGGACAGGTGGTTTTGGTTTAAACGATAGCTTTGTGCTTGACTCTATAGAACTTAAGAATATTCTTACCAACCTTGATAATTAGATCAATATTCGGAATTATGTGCTATAGTTAACCGAATGTCGGTTCTAGTGGAGATCAGCCATTAGAGATAACGGGGAAAGTTCGGTGTAAATCCGTCGCTGTCCCGCAACTGTGATGAGACGTTTCAACGACTCTTAGTCAGAATGCCCGCCGATTAATTAATTCACGTTCATTATCATCTGCGAGGTACAGATTGTGGTCAATATAATTTCACTGGGGAAATGCTTGTGCTATTCTCCTAAAATCTTCTTGTATAAAATTATTCCCCTAAATTGGTTTGGGAAGTGTTGCCTAAGTCAATGGAGTTTATTGGCAACGATTACTTAAAAAATGAGACAGGAATCTATTAATAAGCTGTTTTCTTGGGAATCTGTCTGTCAAAAGATTTCTCAAGGTATTTTTTGGCAATTTAGCCTAATTTTTGTGGGTTGTGTTAGTAGCTTGATTTATCCCCATGCACCTCTAGTCGGGTTTTCTGCCGTCGCAGGTAATACTTTGACTCAAAAGAAAGCTTTAACCTCTGTCATGGCGATATGGTTAGCCAATCAACTTTATGGCTTTATTATTCGCCAATATTCTCAAACTTGGGAATCTTTGACCTGGGGCATGGTTATGGGGCTGGGAACATTGTTGATCACTGGTTTAGTTACCCTAAGACCAACCTTTTGTCAGCATTTCTGGGGACATTGTTTGTGGTTAGTCATAAGCCTTATTGGTGGCTATCTTCTATATGAAGGGGCAATTAACATAATTGCCCAGTTAATGGGAGGACATGGCTTAACTTTAGCGATTTTATGGCGAATTTTTCTCAAAAATTGTCTCTGGGGGATAAGTTTATCTCTCATTCATGGTTGCGTTGTTGGTGTAATGATGCAATTTTCCCCCCAATATTCGTCTCACTCAGATTACTCTTCCTAAGCAGATAAAGTTTAAGGTTAATTGTCATAATCTGAGATTTAAAGCCCAAATCTGTCCTTTTTTAATTCATTTCACTTATCGAACTGACTTGTATCGCAAGTGAGACAGCTTATCAAAATTTATAACCTATTATAAATTGTCACACAGTATTTTACCTATCTTGCCTAACAAAAATATTAATAAAAAAAGGAGAAAAATTGATGCAAAAACTTAGAGTCTTTTCTAAAATCAGCTTAACAGTATTGACATTAAATTTAACTTTTTTAAACAGCCAAGCAAATGCCGAAACTTTTTCAGGTTTCGCCAATGATCCTGGTCAAATAGATTCAGGAATACCGGGATTTGTTGGCACTGATGGATTAGGGGTTGTATCTCCTAATAACGTTGTTAATCCAATTTTTCAAATTTGGGCAACAGGATTTCTTAATTATCAACCTGCACCTGATGTTTTACCTCAATTTCAAACCCCAGAAAGGACATTAGGACAAGTAACAGGAGCGTTTGATGGTATCGCTTCTTTAGGGGAATTAACGGCACAACAAATTACCGATGGCGTGTTACCAGGACAAATTACTTTAACCTTTTATCGAGCAATTATTAATCGTGAGGGAGCCGATTTTGCTGTATTTGAAAATGGATTTGCCTTTGCTGATACAGGTAATTTATTTGCAGAATTAGCCTATGTAGAAGTGTCAACCGATGGCCTTAATTTTGCTCGCTTTCCCAGCATTTCTTTAACTGAAACTCCTGTGCCTCCTGAAGGACAAGTCGATCCGACAAGGGTTTATAATCTAGCAGGAAAGCACGTTAATAATGGTATTGTTTTACCTGATAATTCCTTTTTACAAAGTTCCTGGGGAACACCCTTTGATTTAGACAGTTTAACCGATTCTTCCCTAGTACAAACTGGTTTAGTTAATCTCAATCAAATTAACTTTATTCGCCTTGTAGATATTCCTGGTGATGGCACATTTTTAGATTCAGAAAACCGTCCCATTTATGACCCTTGGCAAACACCAATTCCCGGTTCAGGGGGATTTGATTTAGAAGCGGTTGGTGTAATTAATGCTGAATCTGTTCCTGAACCAATTTCACTCATCGGTATTTTTGTAAGTGGAATTTTAGGATTAAGACAGCGACGCAACTACCGAAAATAAATCGTTGATTGCTGAGGCAACAAATGTTACTCAATAATCTCTAAAATTGGCAACAAACCTTGATTAGAAGTAACTTTTTTGCTCTGGGTTTTAAAGAAATGATTGATGACAAATATCTTTAAAACCCATGACAACCATTACTGCATTCTATCAATGGTTCGATACTGTATCGCCTCAGCCACATGATAACTTTTAACCGCATCATCCTCAGCGAGATCCGCAAAGGTTGCTTGTTTTATGAATGGGGATGGACAAGCTAATATTTTCTTTGGAGATGGATTAGAAGATTATAATGAAACAAAACGACGTTTAGCAGCTAATTATGATGTGGTTATTGCTAACCCTCCTTATTCTATTCATGGGTTTAAACCCCATGCTTTAAAGTTGAAAGATAAATACGATCTTTTTGATTATTTAACGGATAGTTCCTCAGAAATCGAAGCTTTATTTATAGAAAGAACAGCACAATTGTTACAAACAGGGGGAAAAGCAGGAATTATTTTACCTAGTTCTATTTTAAATAATACAGGAATTTATGGTCGTGCAAGAGAAATTATTTTACAAAATTTTCTGATTAAAGCTATCGTTGAATTAGGTTCTAATGCTTTTATGGCAACAGGAACTAACACTATTGTTTTATTTATGCAAAAACGGGATTCTCGCTGGAAACAAGACTATCTTTTTGTAGCAGAAGATTACATCATTAATAATAAAACTAGAGAAAATGATTTTACCGATACAGAAGCTTTATTTAGAAGCTATATTGACTACTTAGGGTTAGAATTTGATGATTATAAAAGCTTTATTAGTCGTGATGCTAATGAAACGATTAAAGCAACGGAATGGTAATTAATTTAGAAAGTATTGGTTCTAAAGCTTTCGGAAAAAGTTTAAACAGTGCATTTTTAAGGGATGAAGTTAAAATACCTATTCCTCCCATAGAAGTACAAGAACAAATCATAAAAGAAATTGAAGTATTAGAAAATAGAGAACAAGAATTAAGAAATATTGTTGAAACAATGCAAAATAATATAGAAGAAAAATTGAATAATTCATTGAATACTGCACCTAAAATTAAACTATCTCAAGTTGCATCTTTAAAAAGAGGCCGTTTTAGTCATCGTCCCAGAAATGCACCCCATTTATATGAAAATGGAACCTATCCCTTTATCCAAACAGGAGACGTTGCTAATGGAAAAGGAAGAAATATCCAATATTCTCAATACCTAAACGAAGAAGGATTAAAAGTTAGTAAACTGTTTCAACCTGAAACAATTTTAATTACCATTGCTGCTAATATTGGCAGTACAGCTATTTTAACTTATCCTGCTTGTTTTCCTGATAGTATTGTCAGTATTAAACCCTCAGAAACCATGAATATTGATTATTTAGAATATTATCTAAGAACTCAACAACAATATTTAAATGATATTGCACCGCAAAAAGCACAAAAAAATATTAATCTAAAAATTATCGAACCATTATTAGTTGCTTCTCCCGAAAAAACAGAACAAGATAAAGTTATCAATGAAGTCTTAGAAATAGAACAAGAAATAAACAACTTTGAAAAAGAAATGTCTGCTATTCCCCAACAAAAAGAAACTATATTAAAGAAATATCTATAAATTCTCTATTAACTTAGAAGAGATATTTGTTCAACTATAGAATCATCTAATCTTTCTCGGTCAAAAATTTCCTTTAATGCTTCTTCTCCTTCAATTTCTCCATTACTAATAAATTTTTCAACTTCAATATCACCATTTTCTAAAAATTCAATTTCCCAACGTTCCCCCACAATAGAAACCGTTATCATCACTGCTTCATCTCTATGATGAGCAATTTGATAGTTAATCTTTTGCTGTTCCAATTTATTCAAAAAAGTGAGAAACTTATTAAAAAAAATCTTTTTCATTTATCAAATCTCCGATCGCTTAGTAGTTTACGAATAGCTTTAAATCCTATTATATTAGCATTGGCATTAGCTTTAATTTCTTCCCAAAGCATCTGATTAATATCATCCCAACTGGGAGAACCTTCAGGTAATTGTGCTTGTTTGATACTCCCTTTTTTTAGCTTGAGAATATCAATTACTCTTTTTCCAGAAAAACGATGAACAATAAGAATGTCCTCCTTGATAAAAAGGTTATCATACTATTTATAATACCTCAAAAAATTACTGCATTCGATCAATGGTTCGATATTGTATTGCCTCAGCAACATGATAACTTTTAACCGCATCATCATCAGCGAGATCCGCAATAGTACGAGACACCTTTAACACTCGATCCATCGCCCTTGCAGATAATCCTAACTTACGGATCGCTCCTTCTAATAAATTGCGACTAGACTCATCCAAAGCACAAAAACGCCGTAAATGGGAGGTTTGCATCTGTGCATTACAAGACACCGAAGCATCTTCCTTAAACCGATGTTGGGCGCGATCGCGGGCTAATTTTACCCTCTTTCTTATACTATCCGATCCCTCCCCTGTAACTTGTTGCGTCATTTCTTCCGGTTTGAGACGGTTAACCGCTACCTGTAAATCAATTCTATCCATCAACGGCCCCGATAACTTAGCCCAATATTGTTCCCGTTGACGAGGGGAACAAGTGCAGCGTTGGATGGGATCGCCGAAATACCCACAGGGACAAGGGTTGGTACTCGCAACCAGGGTAAACTGCGAAGGGAATGTCACCGACTGACGGGTTCTCGAAATAGAAATATAACCATCTTCTAACGGTTGACGGAGAAACTCCAAAACATTGCGCTTAAACTCCGTTAATTCATCTAAAAATAGGATACCGTGATGGGATAAGGAGATTTCTCCAGGTTTCGGGTAACTACCCCCTCCCACCAAACTCGGCCCCGACGCAGAATGATGGGGACTACGAAAAGGACGATCTTGTATTAAAGAGCCTCTATTTTTCAGTAAACCAGCCACAGAATGGATCTGAGAGACTTCTAAAGCTTCAAAGAAGGATAAAGGCGGTAAAATGCCAGGTAAACGCTTGGCTAACATGGTTTTTCCGCTTCCAGGCGGTCCCACTAAAATTAAATTATGTCCCCCTGATGCAGCTATTTCTAGGGCGCGACGGGCGTGACTTTGTCCTTTAACATCTTTGAGATCGAGGGGGAAAACAGGAGCTAAATCATCCTTTTTGGGGGTTTGATAGGTGACAGGTTGATAGTTTTGGGGTTGACAGAGGAAGTCTGCAACATCTGAGAGATGTTGGAAACCATAAACTGCTAAACCCTTTACTACAGCAGCTTCTTGGGCATTATCTGCTGGCACCACTAACCCTTTAATTCCTAACTGTTGCGCTTTAGCAGCGATGGGTAAAACGCCGGCTACGGGGCGTAAACTGCCATCCAGGGAGAGTTCCCCTAAAAATAAATAATCCCCCAATAAATGGGCATCTACTTGCTCTGAGGCGGTTAATACACCTACACTAATCGGTAAGTCAAAGGAAGGGCCTTCTTTGCGTAAGTCAGCCGGGGCTAAGTTAATAATAATCTTTCGCACGGGAAAGGCAAAACCTGAATTCTTAATAGCTGCTTTCACCCTTTCCCTAGATTCTTGTACCGCAGTGTCCGGTAATCCCACAATTGTGATAGCAGGAAGTCCCCCCGCAACATCTACTTCTACCCCAACTTTTACCGCATCAATACCCACTAATGAAGCACACCAAACCCTGGCTAACATGACACTTTCCTATGACTTGATTATTTGCTTTATTTAGTATTCCCAGAAATTGAGGAAAGATTAGCGATCGCCTACGAAATTAACTTATTTTTTAACCTGATATTCATCTAATTCTTTCATTCTTCTTAAGTGGTACAATAGGTTAATTAGGTTGTCGGCTGCATAACCTGTGATGGGCTTTTGTTGAACTATTTGGAGCATTTTCTCTAGTTGTTGCGCCAATTTTTCATAGTTACGCCAGTCATAAACAAGTTGTTGAAGAATGGGTTGAATAATGAAACTAATTTGAGTTTCTCTCACATAGTCTTTGGCTAATGCTTTGAGTAATAATAGGTTATTAAGGCGATTAATGTGATTGCTGTTAATTTCTGCTGTGATGTCTTCGATCATAATTTCGGTAACGTATTTCATTAACATAGGTTGCAAACTAAACTTAGACTCTCTTTTTTCTAAGGGAATACGTCTTTGTAAAGTTTGTAGAGTATCACTCAGTCTTGTTTTGTGATAGGGAGAAAGTAAGTCTGCTTTTAATTGTTCAAAAGAAGTAAATTCTCGGTTAATAGCTAACCAAGTCATGATTTCTTCTTCTGGGAGAGAAAGACGGTAAAAATGATAATTTAAAAGGTTTCGTACATCATCAAAAATGGGCTTTTCTTGGGCAATAAATTCACTAATATTACTATCAAAAACTTCTTTGATGTGATTAGCTACCAGTTTCAGGCCCAGAGGATTGCCATAATAGAATTGAATCAGTTCTTGCCATTGTTTGGGTGAACCCTTGAAGGTTTGAGACTCATCTTCGATGAGGGTAAAAAGTTTCTTTCCTTCTTCTTCATTCAACCCTCCCAATTCTAAAAACCGTGTCTGTCGGCTGAAACTGGCTAGTTGACAAAGGGTTTCGGGTTTTTCTTGACTGGTGAGTAAACAACAGCTTTGATGAGAAACTGTGGCTATTGCCTGAAATAGTTCCTCATATTCTTTGTATCCTTGGCGAAAATCTCCTTTCCCCGTTCTCTCTTGCAGTAGGGTTTCGACATTATCGAGAATGAGGAGGCAACGGTGTTGACGCAAATGATTGATCAAAGAAGAAATATAAGCATCTAGGGAGTCTGGTAATTTTCCTAATTTTTGTTGGCCAAAAGATGTGTTTAAATCCTTCAAAATGTCTGTTATTGGTGGTGAATTAAGCAGACTACGCCAAATCAGATAATCAAATTGATTTTGGATACCTTGAGCTAATTTTAGGGATAAATCGGTTTTGCCAATACCGGCAAATCCGACAATAGCAACTAATCGACAGGAATCTTCTAAAATCCACTTTTTTAAGGTTTCTAATTCTGTGGTACGACCCCAAAAAACAGGAACATCAGGGGCTTCTCCCCAATCTTGATAGATATTAGTGGGTTTAGGAGTAGCAGAGGTAATTAGAACTTTTTCTAGTTCCCTCTTAATGGTCTTTTTGGTGACCTTTTTGCCTAATAGTTTTGATATTTGTTGCCAGAGTAGAGAGGCCACATCTTTGACATATTCCGAATTATAGCCAAGGGTGTGAGCAATATCACTGTATTTTTTATTTTCCCAAGCTCCCTGCAAAATCCCTTTTTGCAACGGTGTCAGTGAATTTTCGGTCTGCGTTTCAATCCACTGGATAACTTGGTCAATGTTCATGGCTCAAATTGAGTGGTTTTTACGGAGAACAATTAATCTTATAGGATTATAATACCCCCAAAATAAGCTAATTTCTCTATTATCAGACTTTTACGACTTTTTATCATACTTTTCTGCATTGATTTAGTTAGGTGGGATGAGATTTGATAAAACCAGTCAACATAGATTTGAGGTTATGTAATAATGAAAACTAACAACTTTCAAAACCTAGTGAAATTTTCTTGTCTAGGATTTTCTTTGATAAGTTTGCAGCAATTAGCTCTTGCTTCGCCTGTTCAAGCATCATCATTAACAGGTCAATTTGAAATAGAAGGATTATTAGGTGAAGGAAATAACAGTTTATCTAATAATAGTTTTGAAATTTTATTTACTGAAGAG
>JASJEA010000307.1 GCA_030064935.1 Crocosphaera sp.
GGTTTCTCCTAAACTTCTAGCAGCATCGTCTAAGCTAGGTCGAATTTTCCCTAAGCTGGATTCAACCGCACCAAAAGCAACGGGGAGAAATCGCACTAGATAAGCATAAATTAAAGCCAAAATTGTGCCACTAATTAATAACCCTATTTTAATGTTAAAAATATGTTCTATTATGTCAGCGATCGCATTATCTAATCGTCCGACAGGTATCAATATACCGACGGCAATAACTGAGCCTGGAATAGCATAACCCAACGCAGCAATTCTAATACTGGCACTCATCCAAAAATTATCTTGCAATCGCTTTCCATAGGCCATAATTAAGGAGATAACTAAAGCTGCGATCGCCGTCATCACCGAAACAATTAAACTATGGTTTGCCAAATTTAAAAAGTTATTATTAAAAGCTGTTTCTGCATTTAAGATTACTAGATCGATCAGGTAAAGAGAAGGGGCTAAAAATCCACCAAAAAAAGGTAAAAAACAAATAATCCAGGCTATAGTTGCTCGCCAAGAAGTCAATTGATAACGAGAAACATGAGATTGAGAATGACTATTTTGATAATAACGAGCTTGACGGCGTGACCATAACTCTAAAACAATTAATGTAAAAATAAATAACATTAAAAAAGCTGCAAGCTGTGCTGCTGCTTGTCTTTCTCCTAAACCAAACCAAGTGTCATAGATGCCTGTTGTAAATGTATTAACACCAAAATACTTAACTGTTCCAAAATCATTTAATGTCTCCATCAAGGCTAAGGCTAATCCTGCTATAATTGCTGGACGAGCTAATGGTAAAGCAACCTTAAAAAAGCTTTGCCAAGGACTACAACCTAAAGAACGACTCGCCTCCAAAGTACAAGTAGACTGCTCTAAAAAAGCCGTTCTAGCTAACAAATAAACGTAAGGATAAAGCACCAAAATTAACATCGTAATTGCGCCCCATAAAGAACGAATATCTGGGAACCAATAATCATTAACACTTTGCCATCCAAACCAGGCACGAAGACTTCTTTGTACGGGACCATAATAGTCCAACATATTTGTATAAGTATAAGCCAATAAATAGGCTGGAGCAGACAAAGGCAGGAGTAATAACCATTCAAACCAATAACATCCCCAAAAGCGACAAAGGGTAACTAACCATGCCGTTGTCACTCCAATAATAGACACTCCTATCCCTACCCCAAACATGAGAAATAAGGAGTTTAAAATATAATTGGTTAAAACTGTTTCAGCTAAGTGTTTCCAAATGCTTCCTGCATCGACAAAAATACTACTCACCACAAATAAAATAGGGGTAGCAATTAAAACAGCAACCAGAAGAACAATAGTTGTCCAACCTTTAGAGGGAAGGCGGTTAATTAGATTATTAATGTTGGAAACTAAGGAAGTTGATTCGGTCATTAATTTTTAGATTATTATCTTATTTACATTCAATATATAAACAGTAGCACAGTCTTCTGGGCTGTAAACTCTAAGGTACTTATCTTAAATAATATTAGGAATTATATAATCATTGCTGCTATTCATAAAAAAAATTTATTTAACCTTAATGCTCTATGCCTTTGGTATAATCCAAATAGTAGCAATTCGATAAATTTATGATCAAAGACTTACCCCCTCTCAATACTGATACTATTAATGCAATTCTTAAGGAAGAAATTGATGATGATACCGTTAACCAACTTGTTTGGTATTATTTAGGATACCGTTATGATGAAAGTCGTGCAAGTTGGGATAATTCTGCTGTTGAAGAAACTTGGAAACAAGATTATCCTGATCCACCAAATTTCATTGAAAACCGTCCCCCAACTGTTAAATTAACCCGTTCTATTCCTAAAGAAAATAAACAACTACTGAAAGAAAAGTTAGGCTTTAAAGGGTATAAAATTGGTACTTTTGAACCGAGAGACACTCGTCGTGCAACGATGGCAAATTGGTTATTAAGTTACCTAACAATTCATTCATCATAATAAATATCTTCTCTGAGATGATTAGAGAAGATAATTGATTGATGCTTCTATTTTTCATCAAAAAAAATTAGGAGTTTGCCCCACTTCCTAGTAGGAAAAGACTAATTAAAGTCCCACTATTCCAGAGACTATGAAGTAACATAGAAGACAAAAGATTGCGTGATTTTGTATAAACAATCCCTAAAACAATTCCTAAAACGGTTAAGGGGAGAACTTCTGAAAGATTAAGATGAGCAACCGCAAAGATAAAACTACTAATGCCAATAGCTCCCCATAGAGGAAGATATCGAGTCAAGGAAGGAAGCAAAAAACCACGGAACATAATTTCTTCATAAAAGGGGGCTGCAATAGCTGCAGTGAAGTAAAAGATGGCTAAAACCACTACATCTTGTCCTTCTAAAGCAAGAGAAAGTAATGGGTTACTTCCTCCTTGTCCGTCCCAAATATTTTGGTTAATTAATGATACAATAACCACTAGAGGTAACGCAACTAAATAACCACCAAAACCCCAAACTAACCAGTTACTTAACCAATTAAATTTAAACCAATCTTTCGGTAGGGGAAAAAAGGGCTTCACAGACCAATAAAGGACTCCAATTCCTCCTAAAGACATAGTAACATAAGTAATTAAAACATAAACTGCTTTTCCTCGTAAACTTAGTTGAGTAATATCAAGATTTACAAAGCTGAATAATATAGGAAGAACAATTTGTCCAAAAAAGAAAAAACCTACCACTAATACTTGCCAAGGAATTTCCATTGTCCAAGGAGTTTGCCATTTTAATCTGTCGTCTATGGCTAAGATAGCTGATTCTTTTTTTAAGGCTAATTGAATAAATACAAAAATAATAATTCCTACTCCTATCAAGCCACCGATAAGGGGAATAATTGCTACAAATGTTAACTTAATGAGTGCTTGTTGTGCTGCTTCTTGTTGTTGATTTTCTAGGAGAATTAAGTCATTTTCTCTATTTTCAATTTGATAAAGTTTTTTGAGAGAATAATAGCGAAACCAGCCATTTAACTGTTTTTCAATTGTTAATTCTGTATCCTCTGTTTGTGTAACTTGATCACTCCATATTTTTTTAAGAGCATTAGCTGTATTGTTTAGGTCAGAAAATGAGGAATTTTCTTGTATATTTTTCCAAATTTCTAAGGCTTGTTTTGATTCTTCTTGGGTTGTTTCTAGTAAGCCGATTTTAAGTGTTAATCGCTCAATTTCTTTTCTTTGTTGATCAAGTTCGATTTGTATTTTTTCTTGTTGAGATGATGTTGAAAAAAGAGTTATGGAATTAGCAGTAGATTGTGATTCTTGAAAACTTTTTAATTCATTTTCTAACTTTCCTAGGTTTTTTCGAGAGAGTTTTTTCGCTTCTTTATACTGTTGGAGAGCAGATTTATAGGGATTTTGACCTAAAAATGAATTACTTATTTTTTCAAATTCCTCTATATTATCACCGCTAAATTCTGAAGCTTGTAGGACTAAATTAGTTTGATAAAGTTGCAAATTAGACTGAACTTGTGCCTGATTAAAACTGCTAATTAAGGATAATAATAGGGGAATTAATGAAATAACAGTTAAAACAATTAATATAATTCTTTTGGTCTTCATTAAACTCTCTCTAACTATTTCGACTGTTGGTTGTTGGTTGAAATCAGAACAAATTCTCCGACTTCTCCTAGTATTTTAACATTGGTTAACTGAAAAGTATCTAAAGTTTCATTATCTAGTAATAAATAAGCGGAAGTTGTACTCAGTTGCCTTAATCTATTATTATCTTCTGCAAGTATCTGGCGATCGCTATAAAAGTCTAAACTAGGACGACTATAGGCAAAAGAAGTATAAATAATGGTATTTAGTGGCGTATTATTTTTAATTAATGTGGCAACAGGTTTGACAGCAAATGCTTCATTAAGCTCCCATACCCAAGTATTAGATATCATAAATAAAGTTAAACTGGTGTATAAACCAATTATCAAAATGATGACAAAATCAGTAGAATTTTGTTTCATTTTTTGTGCTGTCAAGAAAAGTGTCATACTCAAGATACAGGACATAATTACCAGGAACAATTCATGGGTTTCTATAAATAAATATATACCACCTAATATAGTAAGAGAACCTAGAAAAAATAGACTAAAAAATAAGGTTTTAGGATAATTATTTTCTGGGGAATATAAATCAGATAAATAATAACCGATAGCTAAGGCAAAAAAGGGATAAATAGGCATTATATACCAAGGTAGTTTAGTTCCCATAATGGTAATAATTGCTAAAAATATCAAAAAGCCTGTTAAGACTAGCTTTGCCCAACTTGTTTTATAGTTTTTTACTGCTAAAATTAAGCCATTGGGGAAAAAGATGAGCCAAGGTAAACTATATTTAACTAATTCAAGAATATAATACCAAGGTGAACCACTATTTCCTTCCACGGCGGTAGATAAGCGATCAAAATTTTGTTGTAAAAAATGGATTTGAATAAACTGTTCTCCATAATGGTTAATTTGTAAATAATACCAACTAACAACAGGAAAAAATCCTATCAATAAACCTATCCATAAATAATAATTTTTAAGCAATATTTTAGGATCATCCAAAAGAATATAAATCCCTAAAATACCACCTAAAGCTAGGACTAAAATACCTTTACTTAAAGCAATTAATCCTAGTCCAATACAAAAACCTATTCCCCATATAGGGTGCTTTTTTGATTTTAATAAACATAAAATAGAAAAGAGTAAAAAAGTGTTTATTATCCCATCTATCATCGCCAAACGTCCATGACGTACCACTGGCAATAAAGTTAAATAAACTAAACTACTAAAAATAGCAGGTGTTGGTTTATAAAATAAATTTTTTCCAATCAAATATAATAAAGGAACACCCAAAGCTGTTAACAAAGAACAAGGAAAACGAGTTGTAAATTCACTAATTCCCCAGAGGTTATAACTAATATTGATTAGCCAAATAATTAGAGGAGGTTTTAATAAGAAAGGTTGATCTGCATAGGTTAAATAAATCCAGTTTCCAGACTGAAACATATCTTGTGCTACTGTGGCATAGTATCCTTCATCCCAGTCTCTTAATGGAACATTTCCTAAGCTAATTAACCATAAAAATAAGCATAAAGTAAGCAATAATATAAACCATGATCTATCATTTTTAAAATTCAATTTAATCATTTTAATTTAACTCATCATTAGAGGTTATTAAATAAAGGTAATATTTCTCATTATAGATAAAAGAATTAGTGAATTTATCTAAAAACCGAATATTAAGTTGAGAGGAATCTATCGAAAATTCTCTGTTTGTGATCAGTAAAACATCTTTTGTTTGTGATTTTATTATCTGAATAACTTGCTCAATAATATCATCATCATTAACTATTTTTCTAGTATTATTAAATAGAACATAACTACCCAATTTTTTACTTTCTGGATAATATATTTTTTGATTAAGATAACCACTAATAGGGGCAATAGTAAAATCTTCACTTCCCATAATAAAATTGTTATTTAAATTATTATTTGGTATATAAATATTTTTACGTATTTTGATTTATTGCAGTGAATGATATTTCACTTTATGTCCTTTTTGCATGCTGAAGATGTATGACACTCATCGTCAGCATTGCACAGCTAGTTGAACGGTTTGTGTAGTTGAACGGTATTTGTTCAACAAATTATTTTTAGTTGTGACCTTTTCAGAATTAGTCTATTATTATAGAAAAGTAAAACTGTTTTATTAATTATATTTAAAACTTTATATTAGTGAATTTGGTTGTGTATTCATGAAGTTATCCTTGCTGATTCTTCATTTAATAAGTACCCATCCGATACGTTAGTAACTTTGTAATAGCGTCACATGAATAGCTTATTTGGGTTAAGTAATTTGGGATATGTGTT
>JASJEA010000085.1 GCA_030064935.1 Crocosphaera sp.
AGACGGGGACTAGAAGACTCATACCCTGTATTATGGTTGGCTCCATTATCAACTAGAGCTTGTAAACTTTGACCCCCTGAAGCAGCATTATCATCCACTGTAACCCATTGATGGAATTCATTAGGGGCTGTCGTATGATGATAGTCTTGTGCTTCGATGCTTACTACACCCTGGCCTTGATTACCCTGCTCAAACACTGCCTTAATATCAACATTGAAACTGTCAATAACACCCCCAATCACTCCGTAACCATTAACATCTTTGACCTGGTTAGAAACTAAGTTCAGGGTATAAATACCATTATCGCTGATGTCCCAACTTCCTCCAGGAACATTGATGGAATAAGTAGCGATCGCCGCAGTTTCATTGCCAATGACTTTCACATCACTGAGGGTAGCATTGGCACTAAACCCATTATCACCTGTTACCACTAAATCATTATCGTCAAGACTATTGATATCAATGGCAACATTATCGGTATAAGTCACTTGGAGGGTATAGTCACTGTCTCTCGATTGAGTGATAGTCTTCAGTTCAACGTGAGCTATGGGTGCAATAGTATCCCCACCGATCTGAGTGCGATATAAACCGCCTCCCGTGGTTCCTATGACCACTGTACCAGACTCATCGGGTTTAAATTGTATATTTTTGACCCGCAACATGGGAAGTCCTTCGTTGAAAGCTTGCCAACTGTTACCTCCATCTTCGGATAACCACACCCCTGTCGCTTCAGAGACAGAGAGAAAGGGATCTTGATCCGTGGCCGCTAAAATTCGATTGGGGTTACGGGGATCAACCGCAATATCGGCCGCTAATCTAAAAGGTGTGGAACCGTCGGTATTATTATTGGTTAATTGAGTCCAAATTCCTTGATCATATTGCCAAATTCCTCGCTTATTATAGCCATCTCTTTGACGATTAACGGCATAAAAGGTATCGTGATCCACAATCTCAATACGGGTAATCCCTCTAGGGTCTAAATTGGAGCCAGTTACGAGATCATAGTTGTTCCCATTAACATCAGAAGATTGATATAAACCTGTTGCTGTTCCGACATAAATTTGGAAGGTTTCGGCTGTATAATCGGGAGCCAATTCATAGACATTTCCTGTGGTGGTTAGTTTCTGTGTCCAGGTTTGACCTGTATCATCAGAAAAGAAAAGTTTTTCGTCCCAAAGAACCCAAACTTTGTTCGTTTCTGTTGGATGAGCCACAATTCTGCTGGCGGTTCCTGATATTATAGGACTGCCTTGATTTTGCCAAGTTTGGCCTCCATCAAAGGAAACATAAACCCCTTTACTACTATCTGTTGAATATTGTCCCACTACTCCATAAATTACTTGTTCTTCTAGAGATGTATTGGTAAAAGAAACATCGATTAATCCTTCAAAATCGGACATTCCATTAAACCGTTGTGATCCTGACCACTGCCAACTATTCAAATCATCTCGACTCATCCATTTTCCTGAGTCCATAGCGGCAATAAAGGATTGATTAGTATGGAAATTATCCCAGCGAAAATTACGAACAACTAACCCTGAATAACCGTTTCCTCGCCAATTATTTTCTGTGATTTCTGTACTAGAAACATCTGTCCAACTATTTCCTAAATCCTCACTTAACCAGATTCCTTCTCCTGTGCCACCTATTATTTGTTGACTGTTATTCGGGTCAATGGCAAAAGCCCTGAAATACTTATTTTGCATAGAATAAGCGCTGTCATCATACCCTGAAAATTTATTCCAGGTTAATCCTCCATTTTCGCTGATATAGTTTCCTGCTTTACTCCATTCTCCAACAAAAGCAATATTTTGATCATTTTCAGAAAACTGAATTTGATCAAAATAGGTTTGACTAATATTAGTCGTATTCAAACCTGTATTAACCGCAGAAAAACTTTCACCAGCATCCGTAGAACGATAAATACCTTGACCATTAACTGTGATTAATAAGGTATCTGATTCCGTTGTATGAGTGGTTAAGGATTGTTTAGTTCCTGTGGGTAAATTGAGTCCTACTTCTGACCAACTTTGACCCCCATCAATACTCCTAAATAATCCTTCATCGCTGGTAACAAATAGTTGGTTAAAGTTATTGGCTGAAGCATCAACATCGTAAATGTTGTTTTCAGTATTTGAGCCAATTTGTGATAAAAATTGCCAACTCTCTCCATTATCTAAACTTTGATAAACTTCCCCTAAATGACTCTCGGAAGCTTGATCAATCCTTTGATGTCCCGTAAAGGCTAATAAATGATTGCTATCATTAGGATTGATGAGTATTTCTTGAATAGGAGCAACATATTTACCCCATTGAAAATCAGGAAGCCCATTGCGTTTTTCTATCCAAGTTTTACCTTGATCAAGGGATACATAAGGTCCTGATTTTGTGGCCAACCAAATCTCGTTAGGATCATTAGTATCAAAAGTAATTTCTTCAATTTCCCAACTCTTTAATCCCTGGCCACCTAACCAACTATTTCCTCCATCATGGGAGTAAGCAACCCCTAACATATCACCTCCAGCAATGATAATATCCGAATCATGGGGACTAATCGCAAAAGAGGTTAACCACCCCCCAACTCCTGGTTCATAAAGAGGTTTCCAGCTGCTATCTATCGGAATACTTGCTGATGCTATGGCTTGATTTTCATCGATTCCAGTTAGTGGATCAACAGAAGCACTCATAGCTTCAAATTGTGTCGATTTCTCATCACTAAATTTATCTAAATTTCCTTCAATACCTACCTCAAATTCTTCTGTTTGGGACTCTATTGGTTGTGATTCTAAATAGGTATTTATTTCTAATTCTGTTAATTGATTATTATTTTGATTATCTAAGGATAAAGGATCTTCAGTTAAAACACTATTATCAGTATTGTGACTACTATAATAATTAGTAGAAATTAGAGAACTTTCAGTTAACATTTTTATATTTCAGGATTCTAAATTAGTCTAAAAAGTCACACAAATCCGAAAAGTATCAACAACTTTTATGTGATACAAAGAGATTTTTGTTTCTGCAAAATAGATATGGGTGCAATGATTTAATAGTATTTTTAAAATTCAGGTAATGCCAACAGTAAAAGCACTGATTTTTAATGTATATTGATATTTTTTGATTTATGATTAATATATTTATTTAAGTAGTTAAAATTACTGAAAAATCAAGCTATTAAGCATCATAATAACTCTGTATAATTATTGGTTTATTTTTACAATATAGTCAAAAAAATTTATGATTTAGGATTAAAGCCACCTTGAATTATATTTTTTAAACACTTTTTTTATGTCATAAATAATCATTACATAAACCAATTATGTGGAAGCTTAGTGATCAAAGCAGTACACTTTATTAAGAATATGCTATGATTTTCAAGAACTGATAATTTTAAATTATCAAGTGTGTAATCTGAATACTTAAATAGAAGAAATGAGTAAAAAACCTAGTTTAACTATTTGCTATCAATTTAACCCTTGGAATAGTAGTATTGGTGGTATTCAAACCATTATTCGTTCCTTTCTAAAATATGCCCCAGATCAATTTGAAGTTAGATTAATTGGTACAGGAAATAAGCGTCAAGAAATTGGGCAATGGCAAGAAAGAGAATTTTCAGGAAATATGATTAAATTCATGCCCTTATTTTATTTACCTAATGATGATATTCGAGGCTTAATTCCTACAACTATTAAATATACAGCAGCATTATGGAGAAAAAATTTTATCTCTGATTTTTTCCATTTTCATCGTCTTGAACCTACTCTAATGACCAAGCAATGGCAAGGAGAAAAAACACTCTTTATTCATAATGATATTCGTCAACAAATGACTAACGAAACAGGAAAAAAAGCTATTCTTTGGCAATACTTACCGAGAGTATATTTTGCTTTGGAAAAAAACTTGATTTCACAATTTGAACAAATTTTATCTTGCAATAGTCAAACTACCCAATTTTATCAACAACAATACCCGACAATAGCTCATAAAATTATGACCATTAAAAATGCAGTTGATGGGGATATCTTTTATCCCTTAACCTCTGACAATAGAGAACAACAAAGACAAAAAATAGCTCAAGAACTTAATCTTCCTTTAAGCACTCAATTTCTCCTCTTTGCCGGGAGATTGCACCCCCAAAAAGATCCGTTATTATTAATTCGTTCGCTCAAAGCTTTAAACGATAGCAATATCCATCTTCTCATAGCAGGAGAAGGAGAATTGACCTCACAAATAAAAGCAGAAATTAATCAATGTCAACTCCATCAACAAGTTACCTTACTGGGTTCTGTTAACCAAGATAAATTAGCCACTTTACAACAAATAGCCAGTGCCTTTGTACTTACCAGTGTTTATGAAGGGTTGCCTATGGTTGTACTCGAAGCCTTATCTTCTGGAACCCCGGTTATTACAACATCTTGCGGGGAAACCCCGAAACTTTTGACCCCCAATAGTGGCCTTGTCTGTGAAACGAGAACAGCAGAAGCGATCGCCCAAAGTTGGCGCAAATTGTTATCAAACCCAGATTATTATTCCAGTGATGCTTGTGTGAAGACAGCCCATCCCTATCAAGCAAAAACCCTAATTACAGAGGTATATCAAAGGATGTGGACTCGTTGGCAAGAAAAATTAGGCGAAAGCTAACACGAAGTTATACATTAACGACAACATCAGCACTGACATCCTACCCAGGAACTCGGTGTTAACATGGATAGGCAAAAGTATAATTAAGCAGATTTACTTAAGATGTCATTGGGAAAACGTTAATGGGCAAGGGGAAGATTGCGGTTATTGGTGTCAAGGGTTTGCCCGCACAACAGGGAGGAATCGAACGTTATTGTCAACAAGTTTACCCTAAAATTGTCCAACAAGGCTATGACGTAGATTTATATGCTCGATCTAGTTACACTGGCTCATGGAATAATATTAGGGACTCTCAAGGTGTGAGGATTATTTCCCTTCCCTCTTTACCCATTAAAGGGGGTGATGCTTTTGTTAACTGTCTGTTAGCCATGATAATTGCGATTTTCCGTAATTATGACATCATCCATTTTCATGCCTTGGGGCCAGCGTTATGGTGTTGGCTGGGCAAGTTATTCACCAATGCCAAGATTATTGTCACTTGTCATGGATTAGATTGGCAACGGGCAAAATGGGGGAGATTTTCCTCTGGTATGATTCGTTTAGGAGAAAAAATTGCCGTCATCTGGGCTGATCAAATTATTGTTGTTTCTCAATCGCTTCAGAAATATTTTCAGCAAACCTATCAACGAAAGACTCATTATATTCCCACTGCCCCTGCCCCTTATCTTGCTTATGATTGCCAACAAACCTATCTAAATGCTTTATCCTTAGAACCAAAAAAATATATTTTGTTTTTAGGTCGATTGGTACCTGAAAAACGGCCTGATTTGCTGCTTCAAGCCTTTCAGAGTTTACAACCGGAGGGCTGGAAACTGGTATTTGCAGGAGGGCATAGTGACACAGAAGATTATTATCTCCAATTAAAACAAGCTGCTAAAGGAAATTCTCATATTCATTTTACAGGAGAAGTCCAAGGGGGATTGTTATCGGAAATTGTCAGGGAAGCAGGTTTATTTGTTTTACCCTCTGATTTGGAAGGATTACCCCTAGTGTTACTAGAAGCAATGCAAGAGGGAATTCCCGTGATTGCCAGTAATATTCCCCCCCATCAACAATTAATTGGATCTAATCGAGGTTTATTATTTAAAAAAGGTAGCGTCGATTCATGTGTTAACTGTTTAAAGATGGCACTCAATTATCCTGAAAAGTTAGAAGAGATGTCAAGAAATGCCCAAAATTATGTTAAACAAAACCATAATTGGCATGATATTGTTTCTAAACATCTCCTGATTTATTCTGAGCCGCACAAAACGATGGAAATAAAGCCACAAGAGAGTTTTATCCTAGTGCAGAAATTATGGCAAAAACTTTATTGATTGCTCATCGTGGTGCCAGTGCTTTTCGTCCCGAACATACCTTAGAAGCCTATTCATTAGCCATTGATTTAGGGGCTGATTTTATTGAACCAGACTTAGTTACAACCAGAGATGGAATCTTAGTTGCTCGTCATGAAAATGAATTATCAGGAACAACAAATGTTGTTGAACATCCAGAGTTTTCTAATAGATTTACTAGCAAGTTTATTGATGGTTATGCTGTTAGTGGTTGGTTTACAGAAGATTTTACCTTAGCCGAATTAAAAACCTTACGAGTCAAAGAACGTATTCCGAATATTCGTCCTCAAAATACTGTATTTGATGGGTTATTTACTATTCCTACTCTAGAAGAAATTATTAATTTAGTTAATCGAAAAAGTTTAGAAACTGGTCGTAAAATTGGTATTTACCCTGAAACGAAGCACCCTACCTTTTTTGCTAAAGAAGGAGCTTTTTTCGGAGGAACTAAAGATGGAAAGTTAATCAATTTTTCTTTAGGAAAACTTTTAATTGATACTTTAATGATCAATAAATTTACTGATTTTAATAGAGTTTTTATTCAGTCTTTTGAGTTTGAAAACTTGATTGAACTGCAAAAAAAAATCATGCCGAATGCGGGGGTAAATTTTCCTCTCATTCAGCTTTATGGTTCAACTGAGTTACCTGTAAATAGTTGTTTTCAGCATCCTTATGATATTTTTTTCAATGCCAAAAATGGAGAAAATATGTCTACCATTTATGGCAGTTTAGCTACCACAACTGAAAGAGGAGTATTAGATACCCTAACGGGTTATGGAAACTTAGATAATAGGGCTACCTTACAATGGATTAGTGATACTTATGCTCAAGGAGTTGGCCCCTGGAAAAATAATTTTTTACTCCGTATTCCCATCAATGAAGATGGAGAAGGAAGTAACGAGATTACAACTCAACTAACCGGAGAGGTGACTTCTTTTGTGGAGGATGCTCATAGAGCAGGGCTTTTGGTACATTGTTATACGTTACGTCCGGAAAAGAGATATTTAACCTTAAAACCTGATGGAAAACCCCAAAGTGCAAGGGAGGAAGTGATACAATTAATAAAGATTGGGGTTGATGGCTTATTTTGTGACAATCCTCGCATCGGCAATCAGAATTTAGAATTTAGAATTTAGAATTGCCTACCCCTCAAGTTAGAGGCTTGGTTATTCTAACTGACAAATAAACCTATTTATATCCTTTTTAAAGGAGCATAATGTAACAGCATTAGCAGATGTACGCTTTGCTACTTATAGTAAATATCGTCCCAATTTCAATAAAGATAAGATAATCTTAAAAATACTTTACTCAATACCAGAGCCGCTCATTATCGTAGAGTAATATTCTTTCTCCCCTTGCTTCCTCTGCTTCCCCTGCTCCCTCTGCCTTCTTAAGATGATTATCTACTTTCTAAAGCGTATTTGGTATCAGGTGGGCAATTTTTGGAATGGTTGCTCCTTTGCCCACCCTATAGGTTATCTGTGAAGTTAATGGCTAATTTTCTTGAGAGATGATCTTATTTTCTGATTGATTTAAGAACAATTTAGGGAAGATTAAACCAGACAGTTGTTTATAAGTTTCAAATTCAGGATAACGAGCAAGAGACTTGTCTTTTTTGAGCATATTAGGAACAAATACTAGACTAATAAACAGCCCTAAAATTACAAAAGGTAGCCAATGTTGAGTTAATAAGGCAAAGCTACCATAGATTAAAATTTCTCCTAGATAATTGGTATTACGACAACGAGCAAAAAATCCTTCTGTAATCAATCCTGAATGATATTTAAGGGTATAATATTTTTGGGCATCACTACTGTAGTGAAGAAAAACTCCCAATAAATTAATAGCAATTACCACAGCAATTAAAGCAGGAAATGCTTCAATATTTTGACTGATCAAAATAAAAGGAGCAACCCAATACAACATCAGGAGTCCAAAAGTCACAATACCCATCATCACAGGAATTTCTTCTTCCCAACTTTTATCAGGATAAATTCTATCTTTAAATAGCCAAAGAATACCATAACTACCATGAAGGGATAGATAAACCCAAGCCGTAACACTAAAATTTTGATAAAAAGTCATTAAACCTAAAATGGCAAATAAAGTTAGTGCTTTATGCAAATTGATAGGATGTTTTATTTTCATTGTGTTCTCAATTAAAATTCTTTAAACAATTGTACATAAAAAAGTCATGTTTATGTTAAAATGCGGACAGGAAATTGAAGCTAAAAAATGTTCCATTTCGTTCAACCATTCTATCCTTTACTGCTGGCTGCTGCTAAAAACAATCCAGAAAATAGCCATCAACAACTGCTCAAAACCCTTCATCATCTTGACAACAACCGTCAAACCCTTTGGGGGCGTTGGCTATTATCTAACTTCGACAATTCTTTTATCGTCAATGATCCCCGTCTCAAGCAAAACTTATGGGGTTTAACCTTTCCAAATCCTGTGGGGTTAGCAGCCGGTTGTGATAAGGATGCACTGGGGGCTGGTATCTGGAGTCATTTAGGCTTTGGTTTCGCTGAAATTGGTGCTGTCACCTTTCATTCTCAACCGGGGAACCCAAAACCTCGTTTATTCCGTTTGCCCCTAGATAAAGCTGCATTAAACCGCTTAGGGGCAAATAATCAAGGGGCGCAAACCATTGCCCAAAGGTTGCAAGAAACTTGGCAACGTCAACCCCGTCAAGTTCCCATTGGCATTAATTTGTGTAAGTCGAAAATAACCCCTTTAGAAGAAGCCGCCAAAGACTATGGGGGAAGTTTTTCTTATCTGCAAGACTGGGCCGATTATTTTGTGATCAATGTAAGTTCTCCTAATACCCCCGGATTGCGATCGCTACAAGAAGGGGAACAATTAAATAATATATTGCAGGAAATACAAACAGTAAATGAACAGAAAAAACCTGTATTTGTAAAAATTTCCCCTGATTTAAGTTGGGAAGCTATTAAGATAATTATTAATTTAGCTAAAACCTATCAATTGTCAGGAATTATTGCTACCAATACCACCATTAAACGGGAAGGGTTGAAGACAAAAATTGTTGAAAAAACAGGCAATCCCATTGAGGAAGAAGCAGGGGGAATCAGTGGCCAACCAGTTCGTCAACGGTCAACGGAAGTGATTCGGTTTATTTATGAACAAACCCAAGGGAGTTTACCGATTATCGGCATCGGCGGCATTTTTACCGCCGAAGATGCCTGGGAAAAAATTACAGCAGGGGCAAGTTTATTGCAATTATATACGGGTTGGATATATCAAGGACCTTGGTGTATTCCAGACATTAATAAAGGGTTAATGGCCAAGTTAGATGAGCATAATTTTTCCCATATTTCTGATGCAATAGGTAGTGGGGTTAGTTAATCTTAATTATGCCCTGTCATATAGTTTCCGTTTTCGTGTTGTTGATAAGCTTTAGCTGAAGCTTTAATCCAAATGGTGGCAGCAGTGGCAAAAGGAAAAAAGAGGACTAAAAATCCTGTAATTAAAGGGTGTTGACGGCCAAAGGGATTATTCATCAAAAAGGCAATAATGAAGCCACAATAAACTAATGCTAATAAGGGTAATCCGATGATTAATAGGGCAACTTTTGTATCTTTATCCATGATCAATGCTCCTCTTAGTGAAGTGAAAAGTTAGAGATTTTTTTCTAACAGGAATTTATTACCCGTTACAAAAATGCTGGTTTCTTTAAAAAGGCCAGTTCTTAGAGCCAATTATCTTGATAATAGATTAAACTATTAATTGGCTTTAGCTTTTTGGCTGATAGCTTTATCAAAGACAGGTCTTTCTGTGAGTCTCTTTATTTCTTGTGTCACAGAAGGATAGTAAAAAATAAGATAAATACCACAGCCACATCAGCACATTCATGCTACATCTAATTTTCGTTGTATGCTGAAGATATAGTATTTATTTAATTATCACGAAAACTTTTTCTCTTATGACACTTCTAGAAACCATTAAAAACGACTATAAAACTTTTCCTAATCAACAAAGCTATACCATTTATGCTGATCATGTTTACTTTAAAGATCCCATGACCGAGTTTACAGGAATCAAACGTTATCAAGAGATGATTCAATTTATGTCAACTTGGTTCAAAAATATTGATTTAGAACTCCATAATATTTATCAGACGGATAATATTATTCATACAGAATGGACATTGCACTGGGTAACGCCTTTACCCTGGAAACCCCCGATTTCTATCCCAGGGCGCAGCGAACTGATAATTAATAACCAAAACCTGATTATCTCCCACATTGACTATTGGAACTGTTCTCGTTGGGATGTGCTTAAGCAACATTTTGTCCTAAATCCTTCATAATAAGGATAAGTAATGTAAATTTTTCTGAAAAAATCATGCGAGTAATCCTCATGACTGGTAAAGGGGGAGTTGGTAAAACTTCCGTTGCTGCTGCAACTGGCCTCAGATGTGCTGAATTAGGGTACAAAACCCTGGTTTTAAGCACAGATCCCGCCCATTCTCTAGCGGATAGTTTTGATTTAGAACTAGGACACGAAGCCCGTTCCATTCATTCTAACCTCTGGGGGGCAGAGCTAGACGCATTAATGGAACTGGAAGGAAACTGGGGGGCAGTTAAACGCTATATTACCCAGGTATTACAAGCGAGAGGATTAGATGGAGTACAAGCCGAAGAACTGGCTATCTTACCAGGGATGGATGAGATTTTTGGCTTAGTTCGGATGAAACGTCACTATGATGAAGGAGAATATGACGTTTTGATTATTGATTCTGCCCCCACGGGAACGGCGTTGCGTTTGCTGAGTATTCCTGAAGTGGGCGGTTGGTATATGAGACGATTTTATAAACCGTTACAAGGAATGTCGGTGGCGTTGCGCCCTTTAGTGGAACCGTTATTTAGACCGATCGCCGGATTTTCTTTACCAGATAAAGAGGTAATGGACGCACCTTATGAATTTTACGAGCAAATTGAAGAATTAGAGAAGGTTTTGACCAATAATAAGCAAACATCTGTTCGTTTGGTCACTAATCCTGAGAAAATGGTCATTAAAGAATCTTTGCGGGCCCATGCTTATCTTAGTTTATATAATGTATCCACTGATTTAGTGGTTGCTAACCGTATTATTCCTGAGACGGTTAATGATCCGTTCTTTGAAAAATGGAAAAGTAATCAACAAGTTTATAAGCAAGAAATTTATGATAATTTCCATCCTTTGCCAGTGAAAGAAGTGCCTTTATTTTCTCAAGAAATGTGCGGCATGGCAGCATTGGAAAGATTGAAGGAAACCCTCTATAAAGATGAAGATCCAGCACAGGTTTATTACCAAGAAGATACGATTAAGGTTGTACAAAATGGACAAGATTATAGTTTAGAATTGTATTTACCTGGCATTCCGAAAGAGCAAATTCAACTCAATAAAACTGGGGATGAATTAAATATCAGAATCGGCAATCATCGTCGGAATTTAGTATTACCTCAAGCTTTGGCTGCATTGAAACCTTCGGGGGCAAAAATGGAGGAAGATTACTTAAAAATTGGCTTTAGTAATAGCTTTGTTGCCAAGACTTAATTTTACTTTCGTAATGGATTGTTTTAGCTAAAATGAGGTGATAGGAATGTGAGCATCTTGCTCACTCCTTGGGAAAATGGCAAGGTCCGATGCTTGTATTGTCTGAAATCTAATACACGCTCATTGACTGAAAAGATTCTCTAGGGTGGGTTAGACAGATATAAGTTAGGTTATAAGAAAAAAAATCTGTCTTAACCCACCATTTTAGCTAAAATAATCTCTTAAAGATTAAAATTTAATGATCAAATGTGGTCATGACTCAATTATTACTTATAGACTAACGATAAACGAAATTAAATTATTTTAAGATATGACCAGTTTATCATTAACCAATCTTCAACAATATGAACAGTTTGACATTCGTTATCCTGCATCTATTCAACCCTATGGGGTATTATTGGTCATTGATATTGAAACTTTAACCATTATTCAAGTTAGTGAGAATACCAGAGAATTTTTAGGGGTTAAACCCAAAACCTTACTGGGGAAACCCTTGAGTTATTTAATGTCTGCTCAACAAATTCAAAAAATCAAAAATTTTCTGGTTCAAAGTAATCCTGAATTTGTAGATATTATTAAACTAAAAAAGAAGAAAGATAAGAGACAATTTAAGGGTATTGTCCATACCATACAAGATAGTATTATTTTGGAACTAGAACCTTTAAGTTTCGATGATCTTGATCAGGTTACGAATCCTTATAACTTATTAAAGAATGCGGTTACGAATATCAGTGCTAGTCATAATTTAGAGAAACTTTTGTCAACTATTACGGAAGAAGTTAGAAAAATTATTCAATTTGATCGGGTCTTAATTTATCGTTTTGAATATGATAACAGTGGGATTGTTATAGCTGAAAGTAAACAGAAAAATTATGATGGTAATGGGGTGGTTATAGCTGAAAGTAAACGGGAAAATCTCGAAAGTTATTTAGGATTACATTATCCTGCTTATGATATTCCTACCCCAGCTAGAGATTTTTTTTGTAGTAATTGGTTACGAATTATTCCTGATATCACTTATCAACCTGTTCCCATAATTCCTCGTCAACATCCTCTAAAAAATGAAGAATTAGATTTAAGTCGAGCCGTATTGAGAAGTGTTTATCCTTGTCATGTAAAATACTTAAAGAATATGGGGGTTAGTGCTTCGATGTCCATCTCTTTGATGAATGAAAATCGTCTCTGGGGGCTCATCGCTTGTCATCATTATTCCCCGAAATATATCAGTTATGAAATTAGGAAAATATGTGAATTTTTAGGACAATTTTTATCTGTTGAATTACTTTATAAACAAGAACAAGAATTTAGTCGTTATCGGACTCAAATTAAAAGGATACAAAGTAGAATGCGAGAAGGATTATTAAAAAATCCTGATTTAATTGATAAGGTTATTCGTTCTAATCGATCAATTTTACTCAATTTAACTCGTTCTCAAGGGGCAGTTGTTTATCTTAATAAAAAAATCATTTTGCTTGGAAAAACACCCACTAAAGAACAAGTTGAAACCTTAATTAGTGATTTTTTAAATCAAAACAAAATAGAGATATTTTATACAGATAATCTGGGCAAAAGTTATGAAAAAACTCAAGAATTCCAAGATATAGGTTGTGGAATGTTAGCCATTTCTTTATTTTTAGCTAATAGCACTTATCATATTATTTGGTTTCGCCCCGAACAAATCCATGAGGTACAATGGGCAGGAAATCCCGATGATTTTGAGATTAAGAACAATGAACAAGGTATGCAAGAATTGTCTCCTCGCCACTCTTTTACCATGTGGAAAGAAATGGTTAAAAATAAATCTTTGCCTTGGGAATTAGTGGAAATAGAAGCAGCACAAGAATTAAGAAATACAATCCTTTTAGCTGCGTTAGAAGTATCTCAACACTCCCAAGCGGTACTTGAGGAAAAGACCAAACAAGCCAATGCTGCTAACTTAGCAAAAAGTCAATTTTTAGCCAAAATGAGTCATGAATTACGCACACCTTTAAATGCGATTTTAGGCTTTACCCAAATGATGAATCGAGATTCTTCTCTCTCTTCAGACCAACAGGAATATCTAGGAATTATTAACCGTAGTGGAGAACATTTACTGTCTTTAATTAACGATGTTTTAGAAATGTCTCGCATTGAAGCTGGACAATTAACCCTTCATCAAACTTGTTTTAATCTTCATGAATTAATCAAATCTGTTAAAGAACTGCTCACCCTAAAAGCCTTATCTAAAGGGTTAATTGTAACCGTCCATCAAAATGAAGACTTACCCTTATATTTAGAAGGAGATGAAAGTAAATTAAGACAGATTATTGTTAACTTGGTGGGCAATGCCATTAAATTCACCCAAGTCGGTCAAATTGATGTACACTTATCTCTCTCATCATACGAAACTCATAATAGAGAAATTGAGCTACAACTGCAAGTTAAAGATACAGGAATAGGCATTAAAAAAGAAGATTTAGATACCATTTTCGAGGCGTTTAAACAAACAGAAACTGCTTTTGAAACCAATGAAGGAACCGGATTAGGATTATCCATTAGTCGTCAGTTTGCCCGTTTAATGGGGGGTGATATTACGGTTGACAGTCAACTGGGACAAGGATCGACTTTCACCTGTAAAATGAAGATGATGGTGCCAACAAAAATCGAAGGGTTTGTTAAACAGCAGTCGAAAAGAATTATTGGTTTACAGCCATCTCAAGCCAACCATCGTATTTTAGTGGTGGAAGATGTGAGAGATAATCAACTCTTGATTGTGAAAATATTGACCTCTGTGGGGTTTGATGTGCGTTGGGCTAATAATGGTCAAGAAGCATTAGAAATATGGCAAAAATGGCATCCTCAGTTGATCTGGATGGACATGAGAATGCCGATTATGAATGGATATGAAGCCAGTCGTAGCATTCGTAGTTTGGAAGCAGAAAATCCTGACTTGAGAAACCCTGTGATTATTATTGCTTTAACGGCTACTGCTTTTGATGAGGACAAAAAAGCTATTTTGGAGGTAGGATGTAATGATTTTGTAGCGAAACCCTTTTCAGAGGTAATCATTTTTGATAAGATGCAGCAATATTTAGGGGTTGAGTATTTTTATGAAGATTCTATGACTTATGCCTATTCTCATGCTACTGGGAATCAGGTTAAGATAGAACGACTGCATGAGGAAATAAGAAAAATGCCCAAAACATGGGTTGATCAATTGCATCATGCTGCTTCAAGTGCTAGGGAAAAAAAGCTCATTGGTTTAATTGAAAAAATCCCCACACAATATCATTTTTTAGAAAACTATCTGCGTCAAATGGTTAAAGATTTAGCGTTTGAAAAAATTGTCAATTTAACACAAGGATTTAAGGATGAATAAGCTTAATGAGCATCGGGGAGATATCCTCATTGTAGATGATGTTCCTGAAAACTTACAACTCTTATTTACTATGTTAACGGAACAAGAGTATGAAGTTCGACGAGTTTTGAACGGAAAACAGGCTTTAAATGCAGTTCGAGTAGAACCTCCCGATTTAATTTTATTAGATATCAAAATGCCTGAATTGGATGGCTATGAAGTTTGTAGGCAATTAAAAGCAGACGAAAAAACTCAAGATATTCCTGTGATTTTTCTCAGTGCTTTAAATGATACCTTTGATAAGGTTAAAGCTTTTGAGGTGGGTGGTGTTGACTATATTAGTAAACCCTTTCAATTACAAGAGGTGATTATTCGGGTAGAAAATCAGTTAAATTTGTTGAGAATGCAACGGGAGCTTAAGACAAAAAATGAAGAATTAGAAGCCTTTGGTTATCGGGTGTCTCATGATTTAAGAAATCATCTTACTATTATTAATAGTATTACTTATTTATTGAATCAGAAATATGGCAAAACATTAAATGAGGTGGCGCAGAACTATATAGAATCTTTAGAAGAAGAAAGCGAACGGATGGGAGAGATTATAGAAGATTTATGGCGGTTATCGGAATCAAAATCTAATTATTTAGATATGGTTTTAGATTCGTTCAATTTAAGTTCAATGGTTGAGAAAATAGTTAATAAATTCAAGATAAAATCTGGAAATAAACAAAAAGAATTTATCATTGAACCTGATATTTATGTAACAGGAGATCAACGTTTAATCAAAATTGCTTTAGAAAATTTATTAGATAATGCTAATAAGTTTACAGCGAAAATAGAACAGCCTCGCATTGAATTTGGTCGGTTACAAAAGAATGATCAAAATGTCTATTTTGTCAAGGATAATGGAGTTGGTTTTGAGCCTAAAAAAGCCGAGAACTTATTCACTCCTTTTCATCGTTTACACCGCAAAGAAACCTTTACGGGGACTGGTATTGGATTAGCAACAGTTAAGAAGATTATTGAACGTCATGGAGGTAATATTTGGTATGATGCAGGGGTTAATCAAGGGGCAACTTTTTACTTTAGTTTGGCATGATCTAGAGTTTAGAATTGATTATGAAAATCCTCACAGCGAACCAAAGATGGTTAATTTTTCTCTTCAGATTTGCTAGTTTCGTCATCAAGCTTCTCAGTTTCTTCAGGAGCTTTATTATCCTTATCAGTTATTTCTGACTTAAATTCTGCGGTTTTTGGTTGATAGTTCTCGATTAAAGTTTCCGCATCATCATCAGCAATATAGGTTTCAAACTCAGCTACATATTCTTGAAGACTTTCGGTTGTTTCAGGATTATCTTTTACTTCTGTTTCTTCTGCTTTGATATTAGGGTTTTCTGTAACATTTTCAGATACGATCGCCTCAGTTTCTTCTCCTACCGTGGGGGTTACTTCTTCTGTTTCTGAAAAATCATCATCATCATCGTCCCAGTTACTTTCTTCTAGATCACTTTCTGGAGTTTCTGGACTAGGTTGAGATTGAGATTTTCCCAAACCAAAAATAGATTTTAAAGAAAATCCTTTTTTCTTGCTTTCAGTGCTTTCAGAAACATTGGAAGCGGGAACATCTTCTGCTATTTCTTCTGTTTTTTCTTGAGGAGTTTCTTCGGTTTCGACTTCTGAAGTTATAGGAGCTTCTTCTTGAGGAGTTTCTTCGGTTTCGACTTCTGAAGTTATAGGGGCTTCTTCTTGAGGAGTTTCTTCGGTTTCGACTTCTGAAGTTATAGGGGCTTCTTCTTGAG
>JASJEA010000086.1 GCA_030064935.1 Crocosphaera sp.
CCTTCTTTATTACTCAAAATCCATGATTCTCTTTCAGTAACACAAACATCTCTAAATTCTGAGGTTGCTAACTCATACCCCCAGTCTCTAAAAGCTCCTTCAGTGTATTTCATAATGTTACCTTTATGCACCAAAGTAACCATTTGTTTAGCTTTAGGAAGGCGTAAAGAGTGTTCTATAGCACGACGAACCAACCGTTGAGAACCAGTTTTACTAATCGGTTTAACTCCAATCCCTGAATCTAAACGAATCTGTTTTTTACCATGTTCTGCTGTAGCTGGTATGAGTTCATTGTTCAGATAATTGATTAATTTTTGAGCAATTTCTGTTCCTTCTTTCCACTCAATTCCTAAATAAATATCCTCCGTATTTTCCCGATAGACGATAACATCTAATTTTTCGGGAGATTTATGAGGTGAAGGAGTCCCCGGATAATAGCGACAAGGGCGCACACAAGCATATAATTCAAAAATTTGCCGTAAAGCGACGTTAAGGGATCTTATCCCTCCACCTACAGGGGTTGTCAGAGGTCCTTTAATGGCAATACCATACTCCTTAATCGCCGTTAACGTATCTTCGGGTAAATATTGATAGGTCCCATACTTATCGCAAGCTTCATCTCCTGCATAAACCTTAAACCAATTGATTTTCTTACTGTCCCCGTAGGCAGTAGCTACCGCAGCATCGATAACTTTTTCCGTTGCTGGCCAAATGTCGATACCTGTTCCATCGCCACGAATGAAGGGAATAATGGGATCATCAGGAACAATGGGTTTACCCTCTTTGAAGGTAATTTTAGAACCAGTGGTAGGAGGAGTTATTTTCTCGTACATAGAATGATTAATCATCAAAGGTTATATTTTCATTACAAGGCATAATAGTTACAACTCCCCTATCTCTTAAGGAAATCTCAGTAAACAGTAATTTTTTTCTACGATCAAAGCAATTTTAATGATCAAGGCGGGAACTCCTAGCAAAGGGGTTCTATCAAGGACGAGGTTTCTAGCCAATTTTCTAATGATGAGGGAAAAAGATTACTTTTTGGGTATCTTATGTTTAGAATCTCGATGGAGTAGGACTAGCGAGAATAACAATAATGGGAAACCGTGAGCTTTTGTGTGTGCAATTAGTCAAATATTTCCGAAAACAACAATCAAGTTCTTTCGGATTTACCCTTCTAGAGTTGCTTATCATTGTTGTGATTCTGGGAATTTTGGGTGCTTTGGCTATCCCTAGTCTATTAGGTAGAGTAGCTTATTCTAGAGAAACAGAAGCTGTGATGACTTTAGGAAGTATTAATCGTATCCAAATTGCTCATCGCTATGAATATGGAAAATTTGCTGTAATAGGGGAGATTACCCCGGATGGAATTAACAAACCCTCCATGTTGGAACTTCCTATAAAACCGAAATACTACATCTATCGCGATATTCCCCGTCCTCGTACTGATCATTTAAGGGCAAAATATGGTGCAGTTGCCATTGATGAGTATACGGATAGTTTGAGAAATTATAGTGCTGGGATCAGATATCTTCCTAGTCTCAATGATTTTGCTTCAGTTATCTGTCGAGGAAACGATCATACAGAAGATAATATTGAGAATATTAGACCCAGAAAACCCGCTTCAGATAACAAGAAATGGATTTGTACAGGGAATAGTACCACTCTTCGTTAAACAAGGCCATTTATTACTTATTCAAGTTTAATGCTGTTAGCTGTGCTTTAGCTTTTTGTAAAGACTCAAACCATTCTTTTTCGGGATCACTATCTGCGACGATACCCGCACCTACTTGTCCCCAAACAGTATACATATCAGAAGTAAAAGGAGTATATAATAAAGTACGAATTAGAATATTTAAGTCAAGGTTTCCTCGATAATCTAAATAACCACAAGATCCATAAAATAAATTGCGTCTAATCGGTTCTAACTCTTCGATAATTTCTAAACATCTTACTTTAGGACAACCGGTAATTGTTCCTCCAGGAAATAAAGCTCTAATCAGATCAATTGGGGTTTTATCTTGACGCAATTTTCCTTTAATATTACTAACTAAATGAATCACATGACTATACCTTTCAACGGTTAATAATTCATCTACTTCAACCGAACCCCATTGACAAACTTTCCCTAAATCATTACGCTCTAAATCAACTAACATAATATGTTCTGCTCTTTCTTTTTTGTTAGAAGATAGTTCCTCTAACATTATTTTTTCCTGCTGTAAATTATCTCCCCTCGGACGCGTTCCAGCAATGGGACGCGTTTGGGCAAGATTATTATTTAAACTGACTAATCTTTCAGGGGAACAACTAACCATATCTCCCCAAGGCGATCGCCAATAACTAGCGAAAGGAGAAGGGTTAAGAGTTTGCAATCTTTTATATAATTGCCAACTTTTTAAATTAGTTGTGGTCTGAAATCTTAGGGATAAATTGGCTTGAAAAATATCCCCTGCCTGAATATATTTTTTAGCTTTATAGACAGCATTTTCATAGTCTTTTTGATTTGTGTAAAAGGAAAGATGAGAATCTGAACTAACAAATGTATTTGGGTATAAGGGGGTATTATTTTCCAGTTTGTCTTCTAATTTATCTAAATCCTGTTTTTTTGTACTTGCTAACCATAAGGTTTGTTGATGATGATCTAAAATAGCAAAACAGTCTGGTTCATACCAATAAGCAATAGGAAAAGGTAAATAATCATGATTATAATCAGGTAATGTTTCAAGTTCCCATGCTAAATCATACCCTAACCATCCTAACCACCCTCCGACAAAAGGTAAATGATTAGAAGATTGATCAATATCTTTTTTAGATTGTAACAATTGTTGCAAAAATTCTAAAATATTACCTAATTTGGGTGTCCATAATTTATATTTATTATTAATAAACCGAGGTTCCCCCGCACATAAAGAATAACGAGATAGGTAAGGATAATCAGACGGTGTAGGAAAAGGACTTTCTAATAATGTTGCGATGGTTGAATTAGATGCAAATAAACGCTCAAAAACTTCTGTTCCTGTTAATTGATTGAGGGGAAGTGCTCGCCAATACCAAGGTAATAAATCAATCATACAAAACGATAATTAAAGTAACAACAATTATGATGAATTAATCTTTCTTGTTTATTTTTTGTCTTACATTCCTCCCCACCTAAACCTTGCATACCAAAAAGGAATTAAAATTACTAATGCTAACCAATCTTCTTGTATTAAGTTTAACTGATGCCACTGAACTTGATGTTTATTAGGACTAATAAACCCTCTAATTTCCATGGCTATCGCAATCTCTTCGGCCCGCATTAAGAGATTTTCTAGTAATTTTTCTACTACTACTAACCAGACTTGTAAACTTTTTTTAATGCCTAATTTTTTCCAATTAATGGCCCTGGTACGGATGGATCTAATTAAATTTTGTACTTCTTCTAACACTAAAGAAATAAATCGTAAAGATAGGGTTAAAGTCAAGAGAATTTCCGTGATAGGAATTTTAAAACGACGTAAGGGAGACAATAATTCTTCTAATCCTGCTGTAATTTCTTCGGGGGCAGTGGTTAATAAATATAAATTTGCACTGTAAATTAAAATAAAAATTAATGTGCTAATTCTGATTCCCAATTCTAAGGAACGACGAGTAATAAATAGTCTCCCTTTATCCAGCAAAATATAAGTATAGTTAGTAGGTTGAGGCAAAGATAAATCTATTTCTGGGAGTCTAGATTGAGAAGAAACAGCTAACCCATCTGGGGATAGGGTGGTAATGATAAAGATAAAAATAGTTAGAAGTAACCACCATCCCATTTGTTTTTTCCAAACTCTTAAAGGAATGTTAGCAATGAGAGTTAAAATAATCAAAATTCCCACTAAAATTAATCGCCATTGAGGGTTAGATAATAAAGGAGCTAACAAAAAAGACATTAACCAAGCTAACTTCACCCGTGGATCAAGTTTATGTAACCAAGTAAAAGGGTTTTCTAGATAAAGCCCAATGGGAAGTGATCGCAATAAATCCATAATTAATAATTAGCTCAGTTTTTTCAAGATTAATTCGATTACAATAGTAACTAATAGTATAGCGTTAACAATAAATTTGTTATGCAGCCATTTTATCAGAAAATAGCTTTGTTTATCCTCTTATTTTGCTTAGTATTTTGTGGATTAGTGGCTTGTGATGAGTCTCAAAAAGTCAAAAAATTATCTCCCCTCCCACAAGATCCTTTTATCCAAGTCTATTTTAACTTAAATGATGCCAAAGGAGCTAATTATCGTGATACTTATCGTCAAATTGATCGCCCTGGAGATAATCTAGAAGATATTATTATCGATACCATCAATTCTGCTCAATCCACTGTCGATATTGCTGTTCAAGAATTTCGTCTTCCTAAAATAGCAAAAGCTTTGGTTAAACAGGTTCAAAAAGGTGTTAAGGTTAGAGTTATTTTGGAGAATAATTATAATCAATCAATTAAAGATTTTAGTTCAGATATAATTGCTTCTATGCCACCTATAGAAAGACAAAGATATAGGGAATATTTCCAATTCATTGATATTAATAAGGATCAAATACTTAGTGATAAAGAATCACAGGAACGAGATGCCTTATCTATTTTAAATCAAGGTAACATAGCCATCATTGATGATACAGAGGATGGTTCAAAAGGAACGGGATTAATGCACCATAAATTTATCATTATTGATAATAAAACAGTAATATTAAGTTCAGCTAATTTTACTCTAAGCGGTATTCATGGCGATTTTAATAACAAGGAAACGAGGGGAAATGCTAATAACTTATTAAAAATAAAATCATCAGAATTAGCTAACTTTTTTACTGAAGAATTTAATTTGATGTGGGGAGATGGTCAACAGGGAAAAAAAGATGGTCGATTTGGCATTAATAAAACCCCAAGAACACCTAAAATTATTACCATTGGAGACTCTGAAGTAACGGTTAAGTTTTCTCCAAATTCCTCAAAATATCCTTGGGTAATGACTACTAATGGATTAATTGCTCGGATTATAAACCAATCAAAAACTTCCATTAATTTAGCTCTATTTGTTTTTAGTGACCAAAACATCGCCAATACTTTAGAAGCCAAAAATAATCAAGGAATTTCTATCAAAGTTTTAATTGATCCAGAATTTGCTTTTCGTTTTTATAGTGAAGGTTTAGATCTATTAGGAGTCGCATTGAGTAATAATTGTAAGTATGAAAAGGGGAATAAACCTTGGTCAAAACCGATTAATACAATGGGTATTGCTGAACTTCCTAAAGGTGATAAATTACATCATAAATTTGCCATTATTGATGAGCAGACTGTAATCACTGGTTCTCATAATTGGTCAGCATCCGCCAACTATCAGAATGATGAAAGCTTATTAATTATCAACAATCCAATGGTAACGGCTCATTATCAACGAGAATTTAACAGATTGTATCAAAATTCTTCCCTAGGAGTGCCAACTTTCATCAATAAAAAAATCAAAAATGATCTAAACAATTGCCCTAACTTACTAACATCTAATTCAACGGATAATTCAGCAAAAATTATTAATCTAAATACATCCACTCAAGAGAAACTTGAAACCTTACCCGGTATTGGAGAGTCCTTAGCAAAAAGAATTATTGAAACTCGTAATCATCAACCTTTTACCTCTTTAGAAGACCTCCGCAAAGTCAAAGGGATTGGAGATAAAACCATTCAAAAATTAGAAGGAAAAGTGACTTGGTGAAAATTTGGCTGATAACCTGAGTTCGATATATCGCATTTCCCATGCTTGTGAGGTACAAAATTTTTGAGCTTTGGCAGTTCGGAGTTAGGAGTTTGGGAAGAAGACATCAGTGTGCCTCATGAGAGTTAGAAAAGTTATCAAGAAATTTATAAATAACTGTCAAAATCAGGAACCTCAAATGCTGATTACCTCCTTAAGAAAACCCAACTCCTATAGCACCACCCATTATGGTTAGGAAGTTTATGAAATTGCAAAACCTTGTAGAGTGGGCAATGCCCACCTTACCATAATGTCCTAATCTTTCTTTGTACTGTTATAATAGAAATCTCAGGTTGTAACCTGATGTCGAGCCGAATTCCCTTATCCTCGCCCACCTTACCATAATGTCCTAATCTTTCTTTGTACTGTTATAATAGAAATCTCAGGTTGTAACCTGATGTCGAGCCGGATTCCCTTATCCTCTATAGGTTAGGGATTAATGCAAGGGCCTATAAATAAATTGCGAAGCATCCATTGCCTCTTGTGTTGTGCTATGCTAAGAGCGTGGTTGCGACCCACCTGAGGGACTAAAAGGCCACGCACTGCGTATAAAGTATGTACGCTTCTGAGTTCAGGGAAAAGATTGTACAAGAATACAAAGTAGGCAGCAATGGCGTAAGACCAAAGTGCAATCTCGACAAAAAACAATAACTCCTTAGGAAGCAGGGCATATGCCTGGGTCGGCTGTGTAAGACCGAGATCAGACTTGTCTTGTTGAGGCGACGGCCAGTGAGACGCGAAGCCTCGAAGACGAATAAAACCGTCCTTGAGTTGAGTTGAATTTGGGAAGCCCCAACTTGCTTCGCTGAAGTTGGGGTACTTCACTAGCATTGATGTCTCGTTACTAGAGACTTAATGTTCTTAAGCCCCTAGTAACTGTTCACTGCTTTAAAAACCACTTACTTTTTTCGTAACCGTAGTCCTAATCCAGTGGTTCCCAGAAGAATTAAACTAAGAATGGATGTGGGTTCTGGAACTGTTGTGTTACTAGGAGAAATTGTATTAGAAGAACAAGTGTACTCAGGTAACAGATCAGGATTAGAGGACGCAATTCGCTCCCAAATTTCTATATCGGGAGTCCCATTCACACAAGCAGCCTCAAAAATTGTGCTTTGAGGTTCAGACGGATTTCCTTGGGGAATAAAACTTTGAGGGGTAAATCCAGCTAAAGGATCATCTGCCCTAGTAAGAGCCGTCAACTGAATTTGGTTGTCATTAGTTCTTCCTCTTTGATCTTGAGGATTGCCATCTTCCTCGATCCATCTCATGGTTACCAAGCCCCGAATAAAATCAGCCCCGTTAGTAAAATCTAAGCCCCCACCATTAGGTTCTTGCGGGTTGGCATCATCGGTAAAATAAAACCGATCACTTTCCAAAGGTTGACCGGCAACTCCCAAGGCCGAGAAATCTCTGGGAGTTACACCAATTCTGTCTCCTTCAAGTTCCCCGATACGAGTCAGTAAAATTTCCATTTCTGTGTTCGGTCTCCTTGCTTGAGCAAATATACTCACCCCATCAATTCCCTCACAGGTTTCAGTGACATGGCTAATGGGGGCTTGATTCTCAAGGGTTAAGGTGAGTAGATTATTATCGGGGTTACACTGTAACTCAAATTCAACCGGTACTCCATTGCGCCAACGCCAGTTTCTGTCGGTGATAACTGTATCAATGGTATTGCCATTATTGCCCTGACTTTTCTCGGTTTGTGACCATTCCCAAGTTGTTTGATTGCCGAGACGAGACTGTACAGTTACATTGAGATCCTCCAGGACTTTGTATGCCTCGTTCCACACCTCAAAGCTTAATTCTAATGAGGGTTTGAGCTCTTCATTCTCTTGGTTTTGAGAGAAAAAACTGTCAATAGGAAAAAACCCAAAGTTAGGGAAATTGAGACTAGCAGTGGGTCTTAGAGCAATGGAGAGAAGATTCTGATCATCATTTGGATTCCCATTAAAATTAGTATTGAATATGTTTTCGATATAGTCATTCAGTGCAGTAGCAGAATAGGTATTTGATCCTAGGTTGATGTCACCGGTAAACAAGGTGGGAGCTTCAGGATCTAGATCATTAATAGTCTGTGGGGGAAAATTGGGGTTGATGGCATTGTTTTCATCCCATTGACCAATTACCCCAAGTCCCTCTAAGCTTACCCTAGCAAATCCAGGTAGTGGTCGATTGGGCCCATTGGGATTGTTAGGATCATTAATGCCTTGATGGAGAACAAGACTGGCATCGACGTTTCTGACCTCTGCTCCTTCAGGGATTTCGAGGGTATTATTAATAGTGTTAATAATATTTTGTAAATTCCAGCTTACATATCCTATTTGTTCTTCTTGGTTTTCCACTGGCACGTCTCCCTCAGCACCAGTGGTTCCAGTGGGAAAATTACCGATGCGAATGTAATCCTCTCCACCAAAATTGACCTCTTCATTGTTGGTATCTGAATAATTATCGTTACCAGCAGTTAATGTTCTTAACCAACTTGTCGCCTGTGCTGGATTGACATTGAGAAGGGTTACTCCCATAGCGAGAATAGTAGTGGTCAGGTTCAAATAAGAATTCCAAGTTTGCATTGTTTTTAAGATTTTTCTAAGCAGAGTACATAGTTGAGCAAAATTGCTCTTAAAGCTCGATATTCTGAGATTATGGCGTAAATACAAGGTTTTAGCTACAATTAACATAGCTTAGTCTAAGTTTTATTGCCTATGTCTCAACTTCCTTAATGGGGAAGAATCTACGTTTAGTATTCCCTTAAGTTCATATATAGTAAACTTGTGGCTAAAAAAATAACTCATAGGTATCTTCTTCTTTACATTTCTTAAGATAGTTGAGTTTATTTATGTCCTACTACTTAAATTAATCATGAGAAAGAACGAAATACTAATTATTGGTTATGGTAACACTTTAAGAGGAGATGATGGGGTGGGTTATCAAATAGCAGAAACCATTGAACAATGGAACTTGGATAATGTAAAATCTTTAGCGGTTCCTCAACTTACTCCAGACTTAGCGGAAAAATTATCTCAGGTTAATACAGTAATTTTTATAGATGCACTACCTATTACTGATGTTAATCAGGCAAAACTGGAAATTAAAACCATATCTATATCTATTAAGGAAAAAGTTGATAACTTAGCCCATCATCATAATCCTCAACAATTATTATCTTTAACCCAAGCAATTTATCAAAAATACCCTCAAGCTTATTGGGTTTTAGTTCCTGCTATTAACTTTGACTTTAGCGAAGAATTTTCCGCAATTACCCAGAAATATGTTAAGCTAACCCTAGAGAAAATTAAAGATATTTTATCTTATCTTTAACCTTCATCACATTTGATTAATTAGAAAGCTGTTCCCTTATTATTCATGCTCATCGAAAGTATAGAAATCTTTTTATTTCAATTATCTTTCATCAAAAGTTATCAAACTAGCTATGGTCAAATAGATAAAAAAAGAAGTATTATAGTTAAACTATCTACTTCTAATTTATCCGGTTATGGTGAAGCATCTACGTTACCATTTCCCTTCTATTTACCAGAATATACTGATACTTCATTTCTAGTTTTAAAAGATTTGATTATACCTAAAGTTGTTGGTAAAAAGATTAATCATCCTAGTGAAATTGAGCAACTATTATCTCATATCAAAGGGTATAATTTTGCAAAAGCAGCCATAGAAACAGCACTATGGGATCTATATTCAAAAATGGTTAAAACACCCCTATGGCAACTATTGAGAGGTAAAAAACAAGAGATTAAAATAGGTGGCTCAGTTGCTATTACTGAAGACAAAAATAAACTTTTAGAAGCAATTGATTTAAAAATACAACAAGGTTATAAAAGAGTTAAACTGAAAATTAAACCTGGTTGGGATATTCAACCTTTAGAAATTATTAGAAATAATTTTCCTGATGTTCCTTTAATGGCTGATGCAAACTCCGCTTATACTTTAAAAGATAGAGAGTTATTAAAAACCTTAGACGAGTTTAATTTAATAATGATAGAACAGCCTTTGGCTTGGGATGACATTATTGATCATGCCGAACTTCAAAAGCATATTAAAACACCCATTTGTCTTGATGAAAGTATTTTTTCCCTGGAAGACACCCGTAAAGCAATTAAACTTAATGCCTGTAAAATTATTAATATTAAAAACGGAAGAGTAGGGGGACTTACAGAAGCAAAGAAAATACATAATCTCTGCAAAAAAAATAATCTTGGAGTTTGGTGTGGGGGAATGTTTGAATCTTCTATAGGTGCATTTTTTAATCTTTCTTTGGCTACTTTAGATAACTTTATTTATCCCGCAGCATTAAACACCAATGAGTACATTGATGATATTGTTACTCATAAATGTCTTGCAGAAAATGGAATGGTAAAAGTCCCTAATTTTTTGAGTGACTTAGAAGTAGATGAAGATAAACTGAAGCATTATACAGTTGCCTCACATAAACTGCACAATTAATACGAATGGAGTTAACTGAAGAGGGGCAATTGTTAGTGAACAAATTCTTGCTCAATCTGAATCTGTTGGAAGACTTCTACTAGCTTTAAATCGCTCATATCGTAAGCAAGCTGAGATGTGGCTTGAGCCCATCTCAGCTTAACCGCTTTAGAATCCAGGCGGTTTTAACCCCTGGAGAAGTCAAAATCTAAAGTTTTGCGAACAATCATAGACAAAAATACCTTAGCATCGGATGATATAACTATCCAGTTATATAGGAATGGTTATGGTTAAGACTCCTGTTAAACCCGCTCAGCCGAAACCAGGAACAAAAGCACCTTCTAAAGAAACACTCCTTACCCCCCGCTTTTATATTACAGACTTTGAAACTGCTGCTAACCTTTCCTTAACGGAACAGGAAACCGAGTTAAACGCCATGTTGACGGAAATGCGTAACGACTACAACCGTCATCATTTTGTTCGAGATGAAGACTTTAAAACCGGAAACTGGGATCATTTAGATGAAACGACAAAAGAAGGCTTTATTGAATATTTAGAAAGGTCTTGTATTTCTGAATTTTCTGGCTTTTTGCTCTTCAAAGAATTGTCCAGAAAACTTAAAGGCCGCAACCCGATTTTATCAGAAATGTTTCATTTAATGGCTAGAGATGAAGCCCGTCATGCAGGCTTTTTAAACAAAGCCATGGCTGACTTTAACCTATCCCTAGATTTAGGAAAAGTTACTAAAACCCGTACCTATACATTCTTTCCTTTAGAATGGGTTATTTATACCGTTTATCTTTCTGAAAAAATTGGGTACTGGCGTTATATTATCATTTTCCATCACTTAGAACAACATCCCGAAAAACAATTTTATCCTATTTTCAAAAAGTTTGAAAACTGGTGTCAAGATGAGAACCGTCATGGGGATATCTTTACCGCTTTATTGCGTTCTCAACCTAAACTTTGGAAGACATGGAAAGCACGTTTATGGAGTCGTTTCTTCCTGTTATCTGTGTTTGCAACTCATACCTTGACTGTTCATGAAAGAGCCAGTTTTTATGAGTCATTAGGATTAAATGCAACGGAGTTTGATAAAGAAGTAATTCGTAAGACTAATGAAACTTCTGCCAGGGCTTTTCCCAGTGTTTTAGATGTGGATAACCCTGAATTTTATCCCCGTTTACAACGGTGTTCTGATCGTAATTTGAAGATGAAAAAAATAGGAGAAAGTAATGCTCCTGCCTTGGTTAAAAACCTCCGTAAACTACCTTTAATTGCTGGTATTGTTGGAGATTTACTGCGTATTTATTTACTCAAGCCTATTGATGCCGAAGCCTTACGGGGAACGGTTAAATAGAGTTAACTCAATAATGCTCTAAAATTATTCTCGAAAGCTTTTATATACAAGCTTTCTTTTTTTATGATTTTAGCAAATATATGCTCCAATATTATGTTTTAATATATGGTTAAAGATTACTGAATTGACGCAAAGCAATACTTGAGCCCTGATTCCATCCTAACTCAATATATTGAGGTAAGACATTTTTAACATCAAAATCAGGAAATAATCGACTTTTTAAACTGTCTTTATAACTATCTTCTTCTAACACATAAATATTTAAAACTCCTTGACGATAAATCCATAATTCAGGAACCTTAGTTATTTCATAAGCACCAATATCTGTGATTGAGGTAAAATCAACTTCAATTGCTAAATCTGGTGGTGGAGAGAGGGTCAAATCAATTTTATCTTTACCTAAAATAGCTTGTATATTGTTAATATAAAAACAGGTATCTGGTTCAACTCCCGCATAAGGTGGTATTTTTAATGTAATGGGGTCAAAACAATGCCAATCTAACCCTTTTTTACTTAAAATAATTTTCACTAAATCCCTGAGAGTATCAATGCGATTTCCATGACTAGGTAAAGGAGACATAAGACGAATTTCTTGGCTGTTAAGATTAAAAGAAAGTTTAGGAATAGAGGCTTCTTGTCTTAAATTGAGTAATCTTTGATAATCTTCCCATGTCTGAGCAGGAAAAATAACCGCGTTACCGGGAGATAAAGTTAAAGTGTCTTCACTAATAGTAATTAGCATCATCAACCCTAAATAAACTAATATAAATACTATTATAATTAAAAGAGAGTTTATTTTCTCAGAGATACAGTCAGTATGGGATGGACAAAGATTGTACTATTTGAAAACATCAGTATTTACCCTAGAGATTAATAGTAAATCATCAAAATATATCTTATCTTAACCAGATTCAGTCATTATTAATTATTGATTATCAATTATCCATTATCAATTACCCATTGCCGAAAGCTTAATTTTGTGTAATAACTTACCTATCTTCAAAAGAGTTCTCGTTAAACTAGAGACTATTGAAGGAGCCAAAAAGAAGCTTATGGTAACGCTGTTAGAGAACCCATTTCGCGTTGGACTACGCCAAGAAAGAACCCCAGAACCCTTAATACTCGTCATTTTTGGAGCATCTGGAGACCTAACTCAACGTAAACTCGTTCCCGCACTCTACAAGATGAAACAGGAACGCAGACTGCCCCCAGAATTAACCGTAGTTGGGGTTGCCCGTAGAGACTGGAGCCATGACTATTTTAGAGAACAAATGCGTGAGGGGATCGAAGAATTCTCTGACGGCATTAAAAATGAAGAATTATGGAATGATTTCGCAGAAGGATTATATTATTGCTCAGGAAACATGGATGATCCTGAGAGTTATCAAAAATTAAAAGCCTTTTTAGAAGAATTAGACGGCAAACGAGGCACCAGAGGCAACCGCGTCTTCTATCTCTCCGTATCTCCTAAGTTCTTCCCCCCCGGTATCAAACAGTTAGGGGCCGCCGGGATGTTAAGCGATCCCATGAAACATCGCATTGTGATCGAGAAACCTTTTGGAAAAGACCTCAGTTCCGCGCAAGTTCTCAATCGTATTGTACAGAATGTCTGCAAAGAAGAACAGGTTTATCGCATTGACCACTACTTAGGTAAAGAAACCGTTCAAAACCTCTTAGTATTTCGCTTTGCTAACGCTATTTTTGAACCCCTCTGGAACCGTCAATTTGTCGATCACGTCCAAATTACCGTAGCCGAAACCGTCGGGGTAGAAGATAGAGCCGGCTACTATGACACCTCTGGTGCCTTGCGAGATATGCTGCAAAACCACCTCATGCAGCTATTCTGCTTAACAGCTATGGAACCACCCAATGCCTTGAGTGCGGATAGTATTCGTAACGAAAAAGTCAAGGTACTGCAAGCCACCCATCTTTTTGACGTTCATAACCTAGAAAAATCTGCCATACGGGGACAGTATAAAGCCGGATGGATGAAAGGGAAACCCGTTCCAGGTTATTTAGAAGAACCAGGGGTGGGCGAAAACTCCTCTACTCCTACTTATGTCGCCATGAAATTAATGGTAGATAACTGGCGATGGAAAGGAGTCCCCTTCTATCTCAGAACTGGAAAACGTTTACCCAAAAAGGTAACCGAAATCTCCATCCAATTCAAAGATGTACCCCTACTAATCTTCCAGTCAGCAGCCCATCAAACCAACGCCAACGTCCTCAGTATGAGGATACAACCCAACGAAGGCATTGCCCTGACATTTGAAGCTAAAATGCCTGGTTCCGAACTGCGAACCCGTTCGGTAGAAATGGACTTTAACTATGGTTCTTCCTTTGGAATGGCCAGTGCAGACGCTTATCACCGTCTCTTATTAGATGCGATGCTAGGGGATCAAACCCTATTTACTCGTGCTGATGAAGTAGAAGAAGCTTGGCGAGTTGTTACCCCTGTATTATCCGCCTGGGATGGACCTGCTGAACCCAATAGCGTACCCCAATACGAAGCCGGAACCTGGGAACCCACCGAAGCGGAATTTTTAATGAACCGTGATGGCCGTCGCTGGAGACGCTTGTAGAAGTCAGAAGTTTCAAAAAACAGTCATTGTGACTTCTATCACTTGATTAAATTAATTCTCAACTCCCCTAAATAACTAAACCATTATGACTACCCAAACCCCCCCCTTAGTATCACTGCAAGACCCCAAAGATGTCTCTATTGATGTCCTTGAGGCAGAATTACGCAGTATTTGGCAAAGTTACAGCGATAATGAAGATGGGATCATTGCCACCCGCGCCACTTCCTTTACCTTCATCGTCTACGAACCCGAACCCACTCAACATCTATTAGCAGCATTAGGCTTTTATACAGGGCCGATTGATGGTATTGCAGGTCCGCGTACCACCGCCGCCATTAAATCAGCCCAAAAAGCTTATGAGATGGAGGTTACAGGGAAATCAAATCAAGACTTTATCAATAAATTACAAACCGAATTTGAACAGGCAAAAGCCAACGGCCAACTCAACGAAGAACAAAAAATGGCTGCTGGTTCCTATACTCCTGACTTAGAAGGTACCGGTTTAGCGGATAGTATTGCTGCATCTAACCCCTGTCGCATTATTACCCTCTGTCCCACCGTTGGGGAAGATGAAGGGGTCAAAGCCCAAGTTTCTGCCTATTGTCCCATCAATAAACGCAGTCAAAACACCCTCATTTGTTGCGAATATATTACCCTCAGAGGAACGGCTGCTGCTTTAGAGCGCATTGGTGGCATTATTTCAGAATTAACCATTAGTGGACTTCCTACCTTTGTTTGGTGGAAAGCCAGTCCCGAACCAGAATATGGACTATTTAAACGGTTAGCTTCTCAAGGAGACACCCTAGTAGTGGACTCTAGTAACTTTAGCGAACCAGAAGAACAGTTATTGCAACTAGGGCAGATGCTAGAGCAAAATCTTCCCCTAGCTGACTTGAACTGGGCAAGACTTAGCCCTTGGCAAGAATTAACAGCCGCTGCCTTTGATCCCCCAGAACGTCGTAGTGCGGTGTTAGAGATCGACCGTGTTACCATCGATTATGAAAAGGGCAATCCTACCCAGGCTTTGATGTTTTTAGGATGGGTAGCCAGTCGTTTGCAATGGAGACCGGTAGCTTATGAACACGAAGGAGGGGACTATGATATTCGTCGGGTTAAGTTCCTCAATAATGAACAAAAGACCATCGAAGCTGAACTTGCAGGGGTCCCCTTGGCTGACTGGGGTGATGTATTAGGGGACCTAATTAGTATTAAGTTGAGTTCCACTAACTTACAAGCAGACTGTTGTACCGTGTTATGTTCCGGTACCACAGGATGTATGCGCATGGAAGCTTCCGGTGGGGCGCAAGCTTGTCGTATTGAACAAGTAACCTCTTTAGCCGATCAACAAACGGATCAATTGATTCAAAAACAGTTGCAACGGTGGGGTGCAGATGCCTTGTATGAAGAAAGTATCGACATTACCATGGGAATTCTTAAGTTAGCAGCGAATAACTAACTAGAATTGTCGTGATTTTTTAAGGGCGAGTTTTAGGGTAGTAGTGCCTTAAGATTCGTCCTTAATGGTCTCATGTTTGAGGCAGTTTAAAATTAACTGGAGTATCAGCTTTTACTATGGAAAATGAATCAAAAGAATCTCTTGAGCTTCAGAAACTTAAAGCAGAGTTAAAACAGCTTGAGTTAAATTGGTGGAAAAATCCAGAATATTTATCTGCGATTGCCTCAATAATAGTTGCCATTTTGGGTGCTATAGCAACTATTTTAGCAGCTTACATTGGCGGCTTAGTTACTGTGGTAGAAAACAAACAGACGGAAGTGGAGAAACTTGCAGATCACAAAAACAACCTCAATGAGAATATCTCAGAAAGTCGAAATGATTTACTGGCTTTGCAAGCAGAAAAAGCAACAGCAAACCAAGAAACTCAAGCAAATCAGAATTTAATAATTTTTAGCACCGATCCTTCACGTTCAATACAAGCATCATTTTCTGCTGAATTTGAAGTCCAAATTGCAAAAGATAAACTACAGAAAGAAGCAATTGTTTTTCAAAGAAATAATTTATATAGTACAGGACTTAAGTTTGACACAGAACAAAATGCTCAGAAACAATTACCAAATATTCAGCAAAGGTTGCAGAGACCATCTGCATTTATAACCTCTGTAGAAAGTTTTTGTAGTGAGCCTAGAACACAGGAAAAAACATCTATAGGTGGAGGTGCTAATTATCCTTACATTCTATACAAATGCGGCACCAGTAATCCTTGATGCTGTGGTGCGATCGCCTTTTTTGTAGCGATCGCCTTTTTTGTAGGGTGCATTAATGATAATGTAATGCACCAAATCTTGACTAATTAATGGATAAATTTAAAGGTGGATTACGTTTCTCTAATCCACCCTACATTTTGTCTGATTAATCAGTAGGTTGGGTTTAACACCGTTAAAACCCTACGGTTGTTTGTTGTAGAGGTATAATACTATTTAATATATTGGTCGCAATTCCTCTCTCTCGCTAACATTCGTATAGCGTCAGCCTCCTTGCGACATTAAGGTGATG
>JASJEA010000308.1 GCA_030064935.1 Crocosphaera sp.
GGATTTCATCTGTCCATATTTCTTGAACCGAGGAAAACCAAATCCTCTATCACGAAAAAAGTCCCAAGCGTCATGAAGACTAACTGGAGTGTGCTTGGAGCGATCGCACCTATCCCACTACGTATTATTAACCAACCTTTACAAAAAGTATCCTTAAAGCATACCATTAACTAATCCAAAAGAAGCGATTTGAGATGATTATTTTTCTCAATTGCTCCCAATCTTGCCATAGGAAATTATACTCAAACATACACTTAACACAAAAAACTTTTAGTAACGTTTCACATTGAACCATGCAAATAACCAATCGTATTCATTTTAGGAATGTCAAGGGGGACCTCTTTGGTGGGGTAACTGCGGCAGTAATCGCCCTCCCGATGGCTCTGGCTTTCGGAGTTGCTTCGGGAGCAGGTCCTGCTGCAGGTTTATGGGGTGCTGTTTTAATCGGCTTTTTCGCGGCTTTGTTTGGGGGAACCCCCACCCTCATCTCCGAACCCACTGGACCAATGACAGTGGTAATGACAGCAGTAATTACTAAGTTAACCGCCGATAACCCTGAAACAGGATTAGCAATGGCTTTCACCGTTGTTATGATAGCAGGGGTTTTTCAGGTTATTCTGGGGGCTCTGAGACTGGGTAAATATATCACCTTAATGCCCTATACCGTCATTTCTGGTTTTATGTCGGGTATTGGGTTGATTCTAATTATCCTACAATTTGGACCCTTATTAGGAACTGCTAATCCCAAAGGAGGAGTCATTCCTGCACTGAGAAATGTGCCTATGGTTATAAACTCTATCAGTGCCAATATGGGTGAAGTCATATTAGGAGTTTTAACCGTAGCAGTCTTATTTTCAATGCCCTCTAAACTGAAAAAATATGTCCCCCCTCAGTTAGTAGCTTTAATTGGATGTACCTTACTATCTATTTTCTTCTTCTCTGGAGCAAACATTAAGACAATCCCTGAATTTAGCACCGGACTACCTTCTTTAGTGATGCCCACCTTCACTGTCGAACAAGTCAACGTGATGATTATCGATGGCTTAGTCTTAGGGATGTTAGGCTGTATCGACGCATTGTTAACCGCAGTCATTGCTGACAGTTTAACCCAAACTCAACACAACTCTGATAAAGAATTAATTGGTCAAGGGGTAGCTAACTTAGTTTCTGGTTTATGTGGAGGATTACCTGGTGCTGGTGCCACCATGGGAACTGTGGTCAATATTCAAGCAGGAGGGCAAACCGCTTTATCTGGTTTATCTCGTGCCTTTATTTTATTAATTGTTGTCCTTTGGGCGGCCCCCTTAACTCAAAGTATTCCTTTAGCAGTGTTAGCGGGTATTGCTTTTAAAGTGGGGATCGATATTATTGACTGGAAATTCCTTGGACGCGCTCATAACCTGTCTTGGAAAGCAGCATCAATCATGTATGGGGTGATGTTACTGACAGTCTTCTATGACTTAATTATTGCTGTAGGCTTAGGGGTATTCGTTGCCAATGTCTTAACCATTCAAAAATTGGCTAATGTTCAAGCAGACGCAGTCAAAGCCATTGATACCCATGAGGATGAAACCATATCCTGTGACATTGCTAAACATTTGCTCCAGGAAGGAAAAGGTCAAATTATGGTCTTAGACTTGAGTGGTCCGATGAGTTTCGGTGCCGCCAAAGCCATTACGCAACGTCAGGCAATTTTAGATAACTACAAAATCTTAGTCATTGACTTAACAGATGTTCCTTTGTTGGGTGTTACAGCAACCCTAGCACTAGAGAAAACCATCGATGATGCTTACGGTAAAGGTTTGGAAGTGTTCATTGTTGGTGGAGAAGGAAAAGTTCAAGAAAGACTCCAAAAATTCAATATCTTAGATCGAGTGCCTAACAACCATCAAGTTAATGAACGGGTTACTGCTTTACAATTAGCGGTTGCACAATTGAAAGATTTACCTCTTAAATCAAGTCCCAACGATCGCATTTCTACCTAGAAAAGCTCAAAGTTAGAGGGAGTGTGGTGAGTACAAAATTACCACACTCCCTTTGAGCATTAAACTAACAAAAACTTGTTAATTGCCATAGCAACTCCATCATTTTCCACATCTGGAGCAACCCATTTACTAGCCGCCTTAACCGCTTCAGGCGCATTGCCCATGGCCACACTTAACCCCACATACTCTAACATTTCTAAATCATTAAAATTATCACCGATCGCCATTACTTGCTCTGAGGTGATTCCCAGTAATTCTTCCGCTAAAAAACGTACACCAAACCCCTTACTTGCCTGGGGATGGGTTGCTTCAAAATAAATAGGAGTAGACTGGGTTAAATATAGTTTTTCTCTGGGATAAATTTCCTGTAAACTCGATAGTAAGTCTCCAATAGATTTTGGTTCACCAATGGCTAAAATTTTAGTAGTTTCTTGAGCTAAAATAGAGCGTAAATCTTCTACTAAAACCGGATCTGCCCCCGCACGCTTTCGATAGATTTCCGTTTTCTCAGTTATTTCTTGAACGTATAAACGATCATCAATATAACAATGAATTTCAAGTTTATTTGACCAATTTGGTTGTTGAAAATAGTCAAATAATTGAGCGGCAATGTCAGAAGAAACGGGAAAATGATGATGACGTACTCCCGTTAGAGGACATTGAATCCAAGCCCCATTGTAAGCAACAATGGGTAAATCAGAAGCAATCAAATCATGAAACCGTTTAGCAGAATAATACATTCTTCCCGTCGCTAAAGCAACCTTAATTCCTTGATTTTGTGCTAATTTTATCGCTTTTTTTACCCCTTCACTGACCGTATTCGATTTACCCGCAATGGTATCATCAATATCCAGAACTAAAAGACGAATATCCATAAAAAGAAGTGACCCAAATTAACAACAAAAAGTAACATGAAAAATAACAAAACCATTGTACACGCTTCTGTCAGTTCAATCTGAGAAAAGTCTTCAATACTTTAGTCAGGATTGGGGATGAGAAAAAGAGAAGAGTGAGAAGATGAAGGAAAATATAGAATTTAATGATTCCCAATTCTAAACTCTTCCCTCTGCCTCCGTTAACGGTAAAATAAACTATGGTTCTTCGTTCTTGTCATAGGTAATAGTGAAGCTTCGTCCTTTTTTCATCACCCTCATCCTCACTGTAATTATTCTTCTCTCCCTTGGGGGAAGCAGTCTTTACTGGATACTAAAACCTAGTCCTTTGACTTTGTTAGCCGGAGGAGTAAATGAAGACCCCACGGCGGCAATATTTCTCCCCAAGCAAGCACCGGTTATGGTGTCTTTATTGACAAATCCCGATCGCTTAGAGGGTTTAGCGCGCTTCATTGCCTCTCCCGAAAAACGTCGGCGATCGCATCAAGCACTGCAAACCATTGAAAAAACTTTATTAGCCAAAACCGGTCTAGATTATCAATCTCAAATTCAACCCTGGTTAGGGGAAGAAATGACCTTAGCTGTTACCTCTCTTGACTACGATCATAATCGCAATAATGGCATTCAACCCGGCTATTTACTCGCTGTTTCTACCAAAGATCAAGAATTAGCAAAAGAGTTCTTACAAGCATCATATTCTACCGAGGCGATCGCCGGAACCTCTGATTTAATATTTGAGTCCTATAAAGGGATTAATTTAATTACGCAAAAAAACCCTAACTTAACCAAAAATACTCCTTTATCCGCTACGGCAATTGTCGGCAACATGGTATTGTTTGCTAACGATATTTCGGTCTTAAAAGAGTCAATTAATAATGTTCAAGTACCTGATTTAAACTTAAGAAATGCTCCAGGCTATCAAAAGGCTTTACAAACCATTATTGAGCCTAAAATTGGCTTGATTTATACTAATTTTCCGGCTTTATCCGCTTGGTTAGCGAACTTACCTATTCCTGAATTACCTGAGATTACTCAAACCTTAACCGTTGCCTTTTCCGTCAAATCTGAGGGTTTAGTCGCCCAAACGGCATTAATTGGTGTCTCAGGAAATAGCGATCGCCAGCCTGTTTTATCGGAACCGGTTAAGGCATTATCCTATCTGCCCGCTAACACCATTTTCACAGCAACAGGAACCAACTTAAATCAATTATGGCAACAAGTTGAAACAGGATTAGATCAAGATAGTCCGCTACAACAGCTATTAAAACGCTCTTTAAGCTATTTAGAAGAGCCTTTAGGTTTAAAATTATCTGAAGATGTTTTTCCTTGGGTTAAAGGAGAGTTTAGCCTAGGATTAATGAACAATGAGAAAGGGGGTGAAACAGATTGGATTTTTATTGCTGAAAAAAGTCCTGATACTACCATAGACGAAGTATTGCAGCAATTCGATCAATGGGCAGAAAATTCGGGTTACACGGTGGGAAGTCTACCCTTATTAGATACAAAGGTAACGGTGTGGACAACATTAAAAGCTGCGGTTAAGGATAATAAGAAAAGTTTAGCCAGTTTAGAAACTGAGGTAACAGGGGTTTATGCCAGTGTTGATAATTATGTCATTTTTGCTACCTCATTAGAAGCAATTTCTCAGGCACTTTCCTCTGAGTTTCCAAAGTTAGTTGACACCGAAGAGTTTCAGCACATTATTACAGGATTATCTCCTGAAAATGATGGTTATTTTTATCTTGACTGGCAAAAAAGTGAGCCTATACTAACACAAAAACTACCTATTGCAAGGGTTGTAGAATTTGGGGTTAAACCATTACTGAAAAATGTTCGTTCTCTTACCTTAAGCAGTCAAGGAAGTAATGGGGGTATTCGTCGTGCCACTCTATTTTTTAATGTAGGCGTTTAGGGAATGGGGAATTGGGAATGGAGAATGGAGAATGGAGAATTTTTGTTGAAGAAAATCTTAAGCAGAAAGTCAGTTTAAGTCATTTTTTTGGTACTTTTGATCTGCTGAGCTAGTTCAGAAGGCGAAGAGGGAGCGGACAAACTAACTATAATAACGTAAATTACTATAGAAAGTCTTTTGTTTTTATCAGGAATTCCTCAAATACCATTGAGTTAGTTGGACATCAACTCACTACACTCTGTCAAATATGAATTATTGGAGGAGTAATCATGGATGACATTTTTGAGAACAATAATATTCTCGATGACGCGTTTAATTTATCAAGAGACGAACAAACCCTTCTCAGTGAATTAGGGGGACCAGGGATTTCCTTGGACGATGACTTCTATAGAATTAGAGCAACCCCAGGTTCCTTAACCCTATCTATTGAGCTATTTTTTGACCATGAACAGGGAAATTTAGATCTCTTTCTGTTTGATAGAAAAGGAAATCAAATTGCCTCTTCTACCTCTCTCGATGATAACGAAATTTTTAATGTTACTGTTTCTAGAGCAGGAAGATATTTCATCAAAGTAGGTTCTGGGGAAGTCGATAGTTCAGGGAATCCTGTTTTTTCAGGAAATAGCTATGACTTGCGTTGGAATGATGTAATTTCAGAAAACAACTTTCGCACCTTTAACGGTTTAAATAATAATTTAACTAACCCCGAATACGGCGAAGAAGGGATTCAACTGTTGCGCTTGAGTCCAGCCGCTTATGAAGATGGCTATTCTGAACCCAGAGGGGGTGGTATCGATACACCTTTCACTCTTCCTAGTCCTAGAGAGATCAGTAATGCGATTGCGGCTCAAGGAGAAGTATCCATTCCCAACAGTTTCAATCTTTCAGACTGGTTTTGGCAATGGGGGCAATTTATCGACCATGATATCGATTTAACCGAAGCTGGTCCCTTGGGAGAACCCTTTAATATTCCTGTTCCTGCCGGTGATCCTTTTTTTGATCCCTTCGGCACAGGGACTCAAATTATCCCCTTAACCCGTTCTATTTTTGATACCGACACCGGTTTTGATCCTGGAGATGGTTCAGCTAACCCCCGCGAACAGATCAACGAAATTACCGCCTTTCT
>JASJEA010000010.1 GCA_030064935.1 Crocosphaera sp.
TAAAAACCCTAGTGCTATAGTTTAAACCCCAACTTATATAACAGGTTATAACAGGTTATAAAAATTCAGCGAGGGGTTTAATGGGATTGAACCCCCAAGGTAGTATATTTACAGACAGGGTTCATGATACATTGGCATTAATAGTTCAATACATTCTCGAATGCCTACCCTCACCGCAACCCCGTTAAACTTTCCCTTAACTGCCGTTGTTGGCCAAGAAGCCATCAAACTCGCCTTATTATTAGCAGCAGTCGACCCAGGTTTAGGAGGTGTAGTCATTGCAGGAAGACGAGGCACAGCAAAATCAGTGCTTGCTAGGGGAATACACGCCCTTTTGCCTCCTATTGAGAGAATAGAAGATAATCCCTTTAACTGCGATCGCAACAACCCCGGTGAATGGGACGACAACACCAAAGAAGAATATTTAAACAAACGCCCTGAAGACATCACCACAGAAATAGCCCCCGCCCCCTTTATCCAAGTTCCCATAGGTGTTACAGAAGATAGACTATTAGGATCAGTAGATGTAGAAGAATCCGTTAAACAAGGGGAAGCAATCTTTCAACCCGGTTTATTAGCACAAGCACATCGAGGGGTGTTATATGTCGATGAAATTAACCTCTTAGACGATCAAATCTCCAACCAACTCCTCAGCGTATTAACCAACAGCAGAAACCAAATAGAAAGAGAAGGCATCAGTTTCCAACATCCCTGTCAACCCATTCTTATTGCCACCTATAACCCCGAAGAAGGGCCATTAAGACGGCATTTACTAGATAGAATTGCGATCGCCTTATCAGCAGATGGCGTATTAGCCCTCGATCAAAGGGTACAAGCAGTCAACCAAGCCCTAGACTATGCAAACTCTCCCCAAACCTTTCTCGCTCAATATAACGACGAAATAGACGATATTAAAACCCAAATTATCTTAGCCAGAGAATGGTTAAAAGAAGTTACTATAACCCCCGATCAGATTCAATATTTAGTCGAAGAAGCCATTAGAGGAGGGGTAGAAGGGCACAGGGCAGAACTTTTTGCCGTAAGAGTCGCCAAAGCCTCAGCAGCCCTAGATGGACGAAATACTATCAATTCAGAGGATCTTAGAAGGGCAGTAGAACTGGTAATCGTTCCTCGATCCACCATGATGCAACCCCCTCCAGAAGATGCCCCTCAACCTCCGCCACCTCCCCCACCACAGCAACCTCAAGATGAATCTAACCAAGATCAAGAGGAACAAGAAGAGGAAGAAGATAACAACGAAGAACCGGAACAAGAACCCCCAGGTATCCCCGAAGAGTTCGTTTTTGACATAGAAGGCGTGATATTAGACCCCAGTGTGTTGTATTTCGCACAGATGGCCCAAAATCAAGGCAAGTCAGGCAGTCGTAACTTAATCTTTTCCGATGATCGCGGACGTTACGTTAAACCCATGTTACCCAAAGGCAAAGTGAGACGTATTGCCGTCGATGCAACCTTACGGGCTGCTGCCCCCTATCAAAAATCCCGCCGTTTAAGACATCCTGGGCGCAATGTAATTGTAGAACAGGGGGATATCCGTTCTAAGCGTTTAGCCCGCAAAGCAGGGGCTTTAATCGTCTTTGTGGTGGACGCTTCCGGCTCAATGGCCCTCAACAGGATGCAGTCTGCTAAAGGTGCAGTGATGCGACTGTTGACAGAAGCTTATGAAAATAGGGATCAGGTAGCCTTAATACCCTTCAGAGGGGAACAAGCAGACGTATTGTTACCCCCAACCCGTTCCATTTCTCTAGCCCGTAAACGCCTAGAAACCCTGCCCTGTGGCGGTGGTTCCCCTTTAGCCCATGGCTTAACCCAAGCGGTTCATGTGGGGATGAATGCTAAGATGTCCGGGGATATTGGCCAAGTAGTGATCGTTGCTATTACCGATGGACGAGGTAATATTCCTTTAGCCAAGTCTTTAGGGGAAACCATCCCCGAAGGCGAAAAGCCAGATATTAAACAAGAATTGTTAGATATTGCCGCAAAAATTCGAGGGTTAGGTATCAAATTGTTGATGATAGATACAGAGAAAAAATTTGTTTCGACGGGGTTTGGAAAGGAATTAGCACAAACCGCCGGAGGGACTTATTATCAGCTACCTAGGGCAACGGACCAAGCTATTGCACAGATGGCCAAAGGAGCGATCGCTGATTTAAAATAGCTATCAAATACGACTTATAACTCCGAACCCTAACCCTGTACAATATATGAAGTCTTCAACTGTTCTACCTATGACTTCATTGCGTTATAAAGTTTGTATTACCCTTGGAACTCGTCCCGAAGCCATAAAACTTGCCCCTGTGATTCAAAAGTTTCGTAACTCAGAAGTATTTGAAACTCATGTCATCTTAACCGGACAACATCGGGAAATGGTAGAACAAGTAATGCAACTGTTTAATATTACTGCCGATGAAGACTTAAATATCATGCAGCCAAAACAAACCCTTACCGATATCACCTATCGCAGTTTACAAGGGTTAGAAAACATTTTACGACGAATACAACCCGATTGTGTAATCGTCCAAGGAGACACCACAACAGCATTTGCTGCCACTTTAGCTGCATTTTATCAACAAATTCCTATTGGTCATGTCGAAGCTGGTTTACGAACCAATAATCTTTATAACCCTTACCCAGAAGAAGCAAACCGTCGTCTTATTTCTCAACTGACTCAGTTACATTTTGCCCCCACTCCCTTAGCAGTGGAAAATTTAGCCCGTTCCGGTGTTACAGGAGAAGTTAATTTAACAGGAAATACAGTTATTGATGCCTTGTTAACCGTTGCTGATAAACAGCCTCAATGTGAAGTTGAAGGTTTAGACTGGAATCAATACAGGGTGCTATTGGCGACTGTACATCGACGAGAAAACTGGGGAAAGCCCCTAGAAGACATCTTAAAAGGATTTGAGCTCATCTTAGACAAATTTCCTGATACAGCCCTCTTGCTGCCCATGCACCGCAACCCAACGGTGAGAGAACCCATACAGGCAACATTAGGGAACCATCCTAGAGTCTTTTTAACCGAGCCTTTAGACTATGGGGAGTTAGTGGGAGCTATTCAACGCTGTTATTTATTATTAACCGATTCGGGGGGATTACAAGAAGAAGCTCCTAGTTTAGGTAAACCTGTGTTAGTTTTGCGAGAAACAACAGAAAGGCCAGAAGCTGTGGACGCAGGAACGGCAAAATTAGTAGGGACTAATTGTCAAAATATTGTTAGTAATAGCAGTGAATTATTAAGTAATCAAATAGCTTATGAAAAGATGGCTAACGCCGTTAATCCTTTTGGTGATGGGAAGGCAAGCGATCGCATTTTAGAGATTGTACAAGGTTATTTACGAGAAAGGCAATAGACTCTAATAATAATCGCCCATCTAATTTACAAAATGGTGACTGGTGAAGCAAATTAAATGGAATCAAGAGAAAAATAAAACATTACAAATAGATAGAGGGGTTTCATTTGATATGATTGTTGAAGCGTTAAAAAAAGGCCATATTCTCGATGATTTGATTCACCCAAACCAGTCTAAATATCCCAACCAAAGAATGATAATTGTCAAAATAAATAACTATGCTTATCTTGTTCCTTATGTAGAAAACTCATCAGAAATATTCCTTAAAACAATCATTCCCTCTCGCAAAGCAACTAAACAGTATTTAACAGGAGACAAGCAAAATGAATCAATTTAGTCAGGAAGAAAAAGATATTCTTCAATCCTTTGAACAAGGAGAATGGATATCTAAAGGAACACCAGAAAGATTAAAACAATTACAGCTACACGCAAAAAATAGACATAATTTTGAGCAAAAAATTACCTTAAATCTCTCGAATGAAGAAGTAACATCTCTGGAAGCTCAGGCAAGGGAGAAAGGTATTTCTTGTGAGCAATTGCTGTCTAGCATATTACGTAAGTATCTCACAGGAAAACTGATAGAAAAGTGAGCAGTGATTACCGAAGTCAGAAGTGCCTCGCTACCCTGTTTTAACTCTAAAATTGGTTGGTGCAAGATATGAGGATAGTTATTTTAGTTTTTAGGGTTGAGTTTATAAATTAATTCTAACCATAACCATGCTATCAAACAGCCAATCAGATAATGGGGGAAATCCCACCAAGAGAAAGTTGTTCCTAAGACTAATTTTACCAAAATATGGGAACGAATTAAGGCTAAAATAGGCGGATTCCAAAGTTGAAAGATTTCTATGAGACAAGTGATAATAAAGACATAAATAGGAATTAATTTAAGAGCTTTTTGACCAGAAAAAAAATAAAAAGCTAATAAACACCAAAAGACTTCGTACCAAATCGCTGCCCCATAATCATTTAACCATGCACTACCGATTCCTCGATAATATTTGGAATATAAACCAAGGGGAATGACTAAAAAAATAGAGAGGGTAATTAGAGATCGTTTTTTATTGAAAAATCTCATCATGTTTTGTGTTTAAAATAGCATTACTCAGTTGACGGGGTGACAAGAGTTGGAAAAGGCTCACCGTGAGGGATTTAGAGATCGGCGATCGCTAAAAAAAAGAATTTCGCCTGACCGAGAAACAGTACAAATAGTCTATCAAGACCAGAAAATATTTAATTGTTACAAATGAACAGTATTAACCCTCATAAAAATGATAAAAAGGCTTATTCTAGAGCCTGGTTTTTTATCATAATTTATGGATTTTTTACCTTTCTATCAAAATTATTTAGAGAACGCATTATCAAAAAGTAAATTTTTACTTTTACGAATATTAGTATGGCTTTTACAAGTTCATAAACAGGTTAGAATAGAAAGATTGGCAGCCTATCTTCCTATTCCTATTCTATACGAAAGTCGCAGAAAGAAGATTCAAATATTTTTAGTCGAACCATGCTTAAGTCTTGTCTTGTTTTGGTTTCCTCTGATAAAATTAATAGTAGAACGGGAATTCAAACCAGGGAGTCGTTTAACTTTAGTTTTGGATAGGACTCAATGGCAAGATAAAAATGTCTTCAAAATAAGTGTTGTTTGGAGAAAACGGGCTTTTCCCATTTATTGGATTTTGTTAGAGAAAAAAGGTAGCAGTAATGTTAAAGAGCAAATAGCCTTAATTCGACCAGTTTTGAAATTGTTGTCTGACTATGAGTTATTAATTTTAGGGGATAGGGAATTTCATGGAGTAGAATTATCCTATTGGTTAAAGAAACGAAATCGAACCGCTAAAAAGCCTATATATTTCGCTTTCCGAGAAAGAAAAGATGTGTATATTAGAAGAAGTAAGAAGAATGAAAAACGTTTCCAAGATTTAAACCTGACACCAGGAGTAAAAGTTTTTGAAAAAAACATTTTTGTCACGAAGCAGAAAGGATTTGGTCGCTTCAATGTGTTAGCTTATCAAAAGAGGAAATATAAAAACCATAGTGAAGAAGAACCTTGGTTTATTATCACCAATTTAGATAACCCATCAGAAGTTATAAAATATTATAAAATGAGGGGTGGAATTGAGGCAATGTTCCGAGATTATAAAAGTGGTGGCTATAATCTTGAAGGGAGCAAAGCCAATATTCATAGGCTTACCAACCTTATTTTATTAATAGCGATCGCTTACACAGCCTCAGCTTTAAAAGGTAAGTCAATTAAGAATAAAGGATACCAAAAATATATTTCTAGGCTAACCGAACCAAAAAGACACGTTAGAAGACATAGCGACTTCTGGGTAGGACTCTATGGACAGAGTTGGATTTTAGCCTGGGACTTCTGTTCTGGGACTATCGAAGAATTGATGAGATTAAATTGGCACAAAATCAATGAATATAAACAGGGATTAAAAGCTTTGAATGCTATTAGTTAATCTCTGAATTCCTGTCTTAATTATATACTATAACAAGTGATTAATCAAGACTGATTAATTATTTTGTTCTGTCCAATTTTTGAGATTGCCAACTGATAGAAATTAAGTCGATAATTTTAGCCCCCCTTATATCAAGCTAGGTTATCATAAACCACTTAATTATCATTAAATCTTATTCAAGTTGTTGATTTTTTAGTCAACTTAGATTCTGAAACCTTGATGTGATCAGTTTTTCCAAATTCTTGTCACCCCGTCAAGTTTGGGACCCAATTTTTCGATGAGAAACCCTATAATCTCTTATTTAAGAACTAGGACATCCCGTTTCATTCTCTCGTAATCGTTGGGAACCTGTTATGCTAGGGTCATAGGAGACAAGTACAATCTCTCCCTTATCATTAAATACCCATCCTTGGGCGGGAACAATAGAATTTTGTTTTGGCTCTGAATTTTGTGGTTTTTCTCTGTTTTGTTGCCCTTCTATGTTGATTGGTGCCGGTTCTACTAATTCTACCTCAGTAGCTTCGCCGTTGAGGTCTGAGTTGAGACTAGGGGGTAAACCACCCCGCCCAGTAATGACAAATTCACTGCTTGAACCTCGTTTACAGACATTTTGAGCAATGAGGGCGTTAGGATCTATGACTTTTTCTGGAAGTTTAACTAAGCCTCGATTTGGGTCAAGTTCTCGGTTAAGTAAAATTTCTCCACTTGCCCCTGCTTCTGAACTAGCATCTAAATCATTGCTGCGGTTACCTGGGGTAGCCAGATTTTCTTCGATACCGAAGATCCCAAAAGCGTTAATGGCTATACTCCCTCCATCCCCTTGTTCGGCCTTAGCAATGATGTCACTGCCATCTGCACCACTTGGGGGAAAGACGACCAGAAATGAGGCCTCAATATCAATATTACCCCCATCGGCTGACTCATTGGCTGTTGCAGAAATTAAGCTTTCATTCTCCATTCTCAATAAGTCTGATACCTTGAGGGTAATATTTGCCCCTTCTTCTCCCTCACTGGTTCCAGTTTCGGCGGTAATTAGGCCCCCATTCAAAGATAGGGTATTGGCATTGATGGTGAGATTGCCGGCTTGTCCTTCGGGACTACTAACCGTAACTTGTGCCCCATCAAAGATAGTTATATGACCTGTTTCTAGAGTTAAGTTTCCTGCGGTTCCGTTTTCCTCGATCGCTTCTACAGATAGACTTCCTGTATTGTTCAATTGTATTGATTCGGTGGCGGTTACGGTTAGGTTGCCAGCCGTTCCAGTTTCTGTTGAAGCGGAAATACTACTATTGTCAACCTCCAGGATTTCTAACCCTTCTAGGCTTATGTTTCCTCCTTCTCCAGAAACAGTTGAGGCTGAGATTTGAGAATTATTTTGCAGTTTCACAGTGCTGGCGTTAACAGTGAGATTTCCAGAGTTGCCTGTTCCTGTAGCTTCAACGGTAATACTACCATTGTTGAGTTCTAGATTATTAAGCGAAGTTTGAGCCATATTAATCTCTAAGTTTCCTGCCACTCCATCCACTGTTGAGGCAGAAATTTCGCTTTGATTAACTTGTAAATTGTCTATATTTTGGAGGGTAATATCGCCTCCTTGAGCAGAAAGAGAACCAGCCGATATTTGCGCCCCTTGCAAAACCCTTAATTGTGGTGTACTAATTGTTATGTTTCCGGCTGTACCAGTACCTGTAGTTTGACTAAATAAACCACTGTTAGCCCCGATATTACTGACAATAGGCGGTCCAAATTGAACTAATCTGTCGCCAAAGGTAGGCTCGCTCCCAGAAAGGGTTATATTATCCCTAGCGTTAACTGTAATACTCCCTGCATTTCCTGAACTATTGCTAGTTGTAATTAATTGTCCGCCATTAATTGCTTCAAAACTGTCGGCATTAATGGTTATGTTACCACCACTACCTATATTTTCGGTTTCAGCATTAATAACAGCACCATCGGCGATGCGAAGGGCTCCGGTATTGACTGTAATATTTCCTGCTTGGCCGATTGCTCCTTCTCCTGTTGATGTGAACAACCCGCTAGAAAATCCATTATCTCCTACTCCAGATATAGTTATAGATTCGGAAGTATCAATGAGAATACTTCCTCCAGTTCCTTCTCCTCCAGGTAAATCGTTGCTTGCAGGGAAAACAGGGGAGGAAATTTGGGCACCACCTCTTAAGCTCAGAGAGCGGGCTTGGATTTCGATTGTGCCAGCATTTCCCTCTGCTCCGCTCCCGATACCATTTGTAATTAAGGTAAGGTTTTGTATATTGTTTTGGGAAAGCTCAACAGAGTCATTAGCATGAATAATGATATTTCCAGCATCCCCGTTTCCTCCAGTACCAGCAAGGAGTTGACCGCCATTGCTTAAAAATAGTGAGTCAGTATTAATATTAATAATCCCCCCATTTCCCTCTGCACCTTGGTTGACAACACTGAAAATAGCACTGGGAAAACCATCCCTATCCACCCCAATGATCTTAATCGTATCACCCACGACAATGGTTACATTGCCTGCATTTCCTCTACCTTCAGTCAGGACTTGTATTTGCGCTCCATCTGTTAGGGAAAGGGATCGTGCTTGGATGTTAACTTCACCCCCATTACCTTCTGATGTTTCTCCATTTAAGTTGCTGCGGACTGTCGTTATATTGAAAGAAACAAGGTCATTAGCATCAATTAATAAGTCTCCAGCATTCCCTTGACCAAAAATTCTACTCTCTAATGTACCTCCATCGGTGAAGAGGGATTCAGCTTTAATATTTATATTGCCGGCATTACCCATTGCTACATTATCATTGATCTCACCAGCATCATTTATCTCTCGAGATCCTACATTATTAACAATACTACTATTGATAACTTTTACTCCTCCCGTAGCGTTGATTGTAATGTCTCCTGCTTCTGTGCCAAGTGAGCCTAACCCATCTTTAATTCCAGCCAGAAGTTGACTATCTAGAATTTCCAAGTTTCGGGCTTTGATATCAATATTGCCGCCGCCAGATAACAAAACCTCAACTCTGGCCTCATTGGTTAAGGATACATCTGTTAACGGTATATTATCAGGAAAATTAAACTGCAAATCATTACCATTAACTTTCAGTTCTATAGTACCTGACTCTGCGAGTCCTCCCAACTCCACCCTACCACCAGGAGCAGCTAAAACCCCACCATTCAATCGGACTTCGCCACCTATAAGAGCTAAACTTTTCCCTGGCTGTACTTGGAGGCCAGAAGTGGATTGATTGATGATATGGCCTGTATTCGACCGATATTGTAAGCCAATGGGAATACTGACAGTTAGTAGGGGTGTTGTTTGGGGCGTTGTTGCACTGAAAACAGTACCATCCTGAAAAAGGATACTGTTTGCTGTACTGGCAACAAACGAGCCACCAATATTTAACTGAGCATTAGGACCAAAAATGATGCCATTGGGATTGATCAGAAATAGGTTAGCACTGCCATTTGCTCGGATTAAACCATCAATGTTTGATATGGTCCCTCCGGTCACTCGACCAAAGATATTTTGAATCAACGCAGCATTATTGAAGTAGGCTGTGCTTCCATTAGGTACAGAAAACTGACGGAAGCTATGAAACAAGTTAGTTCCTATTTCTACTCCTCCGACAATTTCAAAAATATTATTTGGCTGGGGCGTAATGATGGTGTTGTTGGGAATGAGTGTGTTATCAGCTTCAAGTGGTTGCGCTTGGCTTACTATGGATGTAGTCACAGAGTAAAGGAAAAGGCTACCAACAATTGAGAAGTAGTTAATATAGCGTTTCATAGTGCACTCTTATATTGAAGCTAAATCCTCACAAGACAATCTCTGCAATTTTCGCGATGGCTTTGGTGAAGTGCTGCCATAGTGAGTGGGCATAACTTTTTAAGCCGCTCCCACTCTACAAAGCATGAATTAAGACTTTTCAAGTCTTTATTTGGGGTTGCCTCACTGTCCCGGTCATGGTTTTGGATCGCCTCCCTGTCCCGGACCTGGTTTCGGTTTGCCTCCCTGTCCGGGCCCTGGTTTCGGTTTGCCTCCCTGTCCGGGCCCTGGTTTCGGTTTGCCTCCCTGTCCGGGCCCTGGTTTCGGTTTGCCTCCTGGTCCGACATTTTTAATCATGACTTATCCTCTTAAAGTTCATCTATTCACTAAATTATAGTGCTTTGAATCAATCAAGTTCAAAAAAAAAATCCTTGATTATCTAAACTTTAACCAAAAAGCTCAAACCGCCACTTTTGACCGTCGCTTTCTTGGTTAGCTTCCTCTTGAATAAGGGTTGAATTTTTGGCAATATCATCGCCAATTGTTAAAGCCATACCACTCACTTTGGAAATAAGAAGACAATAGCCATCTTCTGTTTTCTCTAGTTTCCATTCTTGAGCATCAGTGCCATTTTTCTCATCTTGTATTATCTTGACTTCATCTTGAATGCTTATGCCTTTAACACTTAATACTTTCTCACTATGCTTGGCTGTGAGCTTATAGTAGCCATCTCCCATCTCTTCCAACGACCACAATTGATTATCGCCATTATTTTCTGTCCACTGAATAACCTCTGCATTTTGATCCTGACTTAATCCGCTGACTTCTAAGACTTGCTTACTCTGTTTATTTCTAAGTCTGTAGTGTTCCCCAGTAATAGGCATAGGTGCGCCAAGATTGTCCCATAACCAATCGCATACATTTCGGGGAATATTTCCCCACTTTGGATCGTCTAAATCGTAGAACAGAGCGTACAATTCAGCGAAGAATTCAGAATCAGACATTGCTGAATAACGATAAAATAGATTCTCCTTGTCCAACACCAACTTATCGACCAAATCCAGAGTAGTTAAGTTGACGACTGTAAAGACACGATAGTAATAATTGAGGAAAAATGCTAAGTCGTTAATACGGTACCATTTGTCATGCTGTTGATACCAATTAGCACCTGTTTGTTCACAGGCTAATCGAGGACCAAAGTGGGAATCGTTCCAGGGATGATTGTTAGGCGCCTTTAGAGGTAGATGAGGTGGCCCAAACTTTCCACCAGTACCAATAGAGAGGCGCAGGTATTGACGAAGTTCTTTTTTCTGTTGGTCAGTTATGTTGCCGTATCCCCCCATCAAATCCACCCAATCATCAATTTCTGAATCCTTATCAGGGTCAAATTTTTGCCAACCAAATTCATCCTTTAGCCACTTAGTGACTAGGTTGTCTTTTTCTTGATCAACCTTTTCTTGAACGGCATGACCAATTTCGTGCCGCACTAAATCTTCAAAATTTTCAAAACCCTTTTCGTTTGGCAATATTTTTGAGCCAATGAAAATCTTTTGCCTGTCAAAATAGCCACTAGGAGATCCGTCGTCTAAATTGATTTCATCTAAGCAAGTGTTGCTCTCAATATGCTTATTCGGCAAGTTCATCAGGAGTTTCCAAAGGCTATCAATGTCTTCGGTATCATGGTTCAAATGCCATTCTTCATCAAGCTGTTTATTGAAGCGAACTTCAAAGAGGTTATCTTGTAGCTTTCCAAATAATTTGTTTTTTTGTTCTGTTTCTAGCTTTGATGTATTTATCTTATCTTGAGCCCAAACAAATAAATCGTACAATGCTTTTTTTGCTTCGTTGGGCAGATTATTGCCACGAGGCAAGTATTTTAACATTGTTTGAACATTAGTGCAGTTGGGATCAATGTCTTGTTGTTTACGCACTTGTTGAGCGTATTTGAACAACTTAGGTAATGCTGATTCTGAAACCCATTGTTTTAGTTGACTAGGTTGTGAGAGCAAATTGTTGGCAACCTGGCGGGATATAGATAGTTTATATGATGTTTGATCATCTTCATGGGCAGCGATAAATGTTAAGTGGTTTTCATCAACTGTATCTAAATGAAGATTCAAACTGGGTTGCTCGACAAAAATGGGATGCTCATATGTTAGCCATAGTTTGAGCAGTTCAAGTACATTATCATCGATCTCTGCTTTCCGTGTCAGAAGTTTCTCTCTCAACTCTCCTAGTCCAAAAACAACTCGCATAAAACGGGTTTCAGGTGGCGAGATATTATTGGGCAATTGATTGACAATCTGCTGCAATTCTGCTGACGCTTCTTGCCAAGTCTGTCGTTGGGAGGGAAGTTTTACTAAAATTATTTCGTTACAATGAATGTCAATATATAAAAATGGTTTCTCAATGGTTATCTTACTTTGATCATTTGGTGAGGCCACTTTATGAAACTCACCGTTGAGTATTTCTTCGCGCTTACATGGGCTGCGGAGAATACTTACAGATTCTGCCAAGTTAATTTCAATCGATTGACCATCACGCGTTTCAATCTGATACGGTTTTGTTACGCCCATTGTCTATTTTTTCCTCCAATCTATTCTATTAACGAATATCAAATTCAAACAAGTCGAATTTGGTATTTATGATGACACTAAAGCCCATTGACAAAAATGGGAAAAAGTCAGGTATTTTCAGGACTTTGTCTGGAAAGTAAATCAGGAAAAATTATCTTCAGACTAGGAGAAGTCTTCTAAAAAAATCAAGATTGATTAAGGATTATTATAATGGAATAAGCACCAGAAAATCCCATTCTCTATCCATAAATACCCTCTTTTTCTATACTCTTAACATAAAATTGGGCTATATACAAAAATTTAATATATTCTTTAAGATTGAATTGTTGAGTTGGCTATAAACCAGTTAAAAAAAGCTGTAATTTATTGTAAAGTAAAATTCCTCTTCTTGCGATCGCGCACCCTGAATCTCAATATCCGTTAAGGGAATTCCCCAATCAAAACGAGCGGTAAAATTATCTCCCATTTGCCATTGCAAACCCAGCCCCACTGAGGTCAAAGTATTCGGTGCGGGGGTGGGAATGGGGTTATCGTCATCATTCCAAGCAACCCCCCAATCAACAAAAGGAGCAACTTGTAATAACCCATCAACACCATCTACTCGCAGCACCGGTAAACGCAACTCTGCTGAAGCAAAAACCCCATTATCTGTCAGAAAAAGATCCTGTCGATACCCTCGCACACTAGATAACCCACCCAAAGTAAATTGTTCTAATGGCAGTAAGGGGCGTGATGTTAACTGTAAATTAGAACGCAGCACTAGCAACGTATCAGTCGCGAGAGAACGCACATATTGTCCTTGCCCTTGCCACTCAAAAAACTTACCATCGGGGGGTTCATCGTTGATGGTGGCATCAAAAGCATCGGTTCCAAAACTAAACTGAGAGCGAAGTGACAACACATCTTGAGAACCTCGCTGAGTCCATTCTTGAAACAATCGCAGGATTGAAAGACGAGTTTCTCCATTATCATTGGCTCCAGGGGACAGAGGAAAGCCAACTCCTAAGAGATTGGTTTTACTTTCCTGACGAGACAAAGTTATCCCCAAGGCCAATTCTTGGCTGGGGGTTTGGATGATGGGTTGACGAATACTCAAGTCGAGATAAAGGGAGTTTCCTTCAATATCCAGACGTTCAAAGGGTTCCTCAATAACCTCTGTGCTCGTGGTTCGACCTGTAAATTTAAGGGTACCATTCTGGGGATTAATGGGAAAAGTATAGTCAACATAAACAGCATTACTGCCGTCAGTATTAGCATATTCGAGGCTAAAGCTATCCCCAAACCCCAATAAATTGCCTTGGTTAAGTCGACTACCCCGTTGCACATTCCCAATACTGGGAACACGCCCATTATCACCAAAAAGGGCCATATTAAAGGAATCGGCTTCTTCGACTCTCACCGATAGCACACTTAATTCAGGGCGTGTTCCTGCTGACAAGTCAGCTGAAATCTTCTCAATTAGGGGATTAAGTTGTAGTAATTGTAAAGCTTCTAGGAGACGATTTTGATTAAGGGGTTTGCTGGTGGCAATGGCCAAACGACTCCGCACGTAATCGGATTTCAATCGCCCCTCAATGGTGACTTTGATTTCCTCGACTCCCCCTTCAATGACCTGAATTTTGACTACTGCCCCATCAGGAGATAAGACTTGTCCGGCGCGAATGACAGCCCCCGAATTGATATATCCAGCTTCTGTATAGAGATTAGTCACAGCCGCCTCGACTTGCAGCAGTTGAGCAAAGGCGATAGGTTTATTGGTAAAAGGGGCAGTAACCGAAGCTAATTCCTCGTTGCTAAAGGCTGTATTACCTTCAAATTCAAAGCGGATAACCGTTATCCTTTGAGGAAGTTTGGGAACTTCTTGAGGAGAGGGAATTATTGTCGGTGGAATATCAAGGGGCGTAGGAGATGGAGACTGAGGGATAGGGATAAGCTCTGGCAGTTTAGGGGGAAGAATAAAAGGGATGGGCTGTTGTTGGGTTCTAGTTGGATTAGGGTTTTGAGCCAATGCCTTTTTCATAGATAAAGTAATTAAACCCTCCAAGAGCAGGGAAATCAACAAGGTTGAAATTAAATATAAAACAGTTGACATACTCCCCCGTTAAGCTCCTAAGTCTCTATCACAGGGTATTCTTGACTAGGCAAAGCTTTCATTACACCATCTCCACAGACATCTTTTAATACGCTATGCTCTAGCGTATTGTTTTCTATTTTTTGCATTTTAAGACAGATTCCCGATTTTTGTCATGTTCTCTCTACTGGAAAATTACCCCCTCAGCTAATGGGAGAAATAGGGGTTTTGGACGCAGGTCAATCAGAATGTAGAATTTAGAATGTAGAATTTAGAATTACCCAGCCCTCAAGTTTGAGGTTTGAAACAAGGAAAATTCTTCTTCTCTTGGTCCATTGGATATGGCGAGGTTTCCTCTTTCATCACCTTGAAAGAGAAGACTTGGAACCCTTTTTTTTGTCAGCTAGAATTAATTTGTCTCACGACTGCAAGCCTTATTCTATCTTCAAATGCAAAAAGAGGACTCCCGTTAAACCGACGATAGGAGGTTAACGGCGAGATGAATTTTTGCCAATAAAAAACAACGCAGTAGCGTTTCCATTTACGAAAAGGGCAAGTTTTTTGAGCAATTTTCAAGTATAATTATAAGCAAGAGATTAAGTTTTTAGACCAATGTTAGATGTTTTGAAGGTAAGAATTTATCCAAATCCACAGCAAAAACTAGCTTTAGTGAGAAATTTAGGCTGTGCTAGATTTGTGTATAATTATTACTTAAACAAGACTAATAATCAATATTTACAAACAGGGAAAGGGATGAAATATTGCCAGATGGCAAAAGACTTAACCCAACTAAAAAAGCACTCTGATTATGAATGGTTAACTGAATCTACAGCAGCGACATTGCAACAATCTCTGAAAAACTTAGAAGTAGCGTTCAAAAACTTCTTTGAAAAAAGAGCCAAATTTCCTAAGTTTAAAAGTAAACATAAAAAACAGTCAATTCGTTACCCTGAAAGTTGTTCAATTAGAAATAATGGATTAAAAATACCGAAAATAGGAATTGTGAAGGCTAAGCTCTCGAAAGAGATTAAGGTAATTGGGAAAATCAAATCAGTAACAGTTTCAAAAACAAGTACAGGTAAATATTTTGCTTCTATCTTATTTGAAACCGATAATTTAACGGTTAACAAAGAGCCTAAAATATCAGGAATTGACTTAGGTTTATCAAACTTGGTGACGGTTTTTGATGGGGAGAAATCCTACAAGGTTGACCCAATTAAACCAACAAGGAAATATGCTAAAGGATTAAAAAGGAGGCAACAAAAGTTATCTCGGAGAGTTAAAGGCTCTAGGAACCGTAAAAAAGCCATAAAACAAGTGGCAAAAGTTCACGAAAAAATCACTAATACCCGACAAGATTTTCTTCATAAACTCTCAAGAAAGCTCGTTGATGAAAACCAAATCATTGTAGCAGAAGACCTTTGTGTAAAAGGATTAGCTCGTACTAAATTAGCCAAGTCAATTCATGATGCTGGTTTTGGTATGCTGCTTAACTTCTTAGGTTACAAGCTAGAAAGAGAGGGAGGAAAACTTGTTCAAGTTGACAGATTTTATCCAAGTACAAAAACTTGTTATTGCTGCGGATTTAAAAATGATTTGATAGATTTAAGTGTCAGAGATTGGATCTGCCCAAGCTGTCAAACTCATCATGATAGAGATGAAAATGCAGCGAAAAACTTAAGAGCAGAAGGATTAAGACTTCTGTCAACAAATACCGCCGGACAGACGGAATTTCAAGCTTGTGGAGAGACTGTAAGACTCGTTAATACTTGTATTAAAAAGCTGGCCTCTATGAATCAAGAATCCCCCGTTACATTGCGATAGCAATTAACGGTGGGAGTGTCAAAAAGCCACTCAACTCGATACTGGAGTTAGTCTAAACTCCAGTTTCAAGAAATGCAGGAAACCATTACATGGCTTATTATTATCTTTAATTAAGGAGGTTTATTGATGCTAGATCCCATTACTGTTGGTCAACAAATAATGAGTGATCCTACTATTCAAGAAGCTGCCGTTAAGGGTTTAGCGACGGTTTTTAGTAAGGTGGTTGGAGAAACAGGAATTAAGCTTTTGGGAGAAGGGGGAAGTTTATTACTTGAGGGCAGTAGTAACTTAACTGAAGCTGCTAAAAATTTATTGTTTCCTGTGTTTAAACAGTATGTTATTAAATATAATCAACGTCACGGATTTCTTAATGTCTTGGGCATGGGTAAACCTGTTAGTTTAGAGTCGGTTTATACTAAGGTTAATTTTCGTCCGGAAACTCTACGGGGATTTGAATCTCTAGAGGCTCAAGAAACGGTATTTCGTAAACGAGCATTACAGGATGAGGAGACTCGTTTAGGGATGACTGTTGCTAAGGAAACAGACTATTTAATGGTATTAGGAGGCCCAGGAACAGGAAAATCTACTTTTTTGCGTAAACTGGGATTGGAGGCTTTAAAAGGGGAAAAGGGAGAGTATATTAAGGGTTATATTCCTGTTTTATTAGAGCTTAGAGAGTTGAAATATAAAGAGGTTGATTTAGTGGAAAAGATTGGAATAGAATTTAAAAATTGTGGCTTAGAAAAATATCAAGAATGTACTCAAGAGTTATTAAATCAGGGAAAGTTATTGATTCTTTTGGATGGGTTAGATGAGGTTCCTACTGAGTGGATGGCAGAGATAAGCACTAAGATTAAAAATTTGGTTGATACTTATTCAAAGAACCGTTTTGTAGCTTCTTGTCGTATTGCTGCGTTTCGTAATTTTCACAGTTTTCAACGCTTTAATCAGGTGGTGATTGCTGATTTTGATGATGAACAGGTTGAAGCTTTTATTAATAATTGGTTTGCCTCCCATTCTCAACCAGAATGGGGCCAGCAATGTTGGGAGAAGTTAAGTAGTGAAAACTATAAAGCAACTAAGGAGTTAACGAGAACGCCTTTATTATTGACTTTGATTTGTCTTTTATTTAGAAAAACTGGTCAATTTCCAGCTAATAAATATACGGTTTATGAACGAACGTTAAAGGTATTATTAGAAGAGTGGGATGCTTCTAAAGAAATTACCAGACAAAGGATTTATAAAGAGTTAGATACCAGACGTAAAGAATTGATGTTGGCGCAAATTGCTTATGATAATTTTGTTGACAATGTGTTGTTTTTTCCTGGACGAGAGATTGCCAAACAAATTGAAAGGGTGTTAGGAAAAATGTTACCGAAAGATACTATTATTGATGGGCGAGTGGTGTTGCGAGAGGTGGAATTACAACATGGAATTTTAGTAGAAAGACAAGGGGATATTTATTCTTTTTCTCATTTAACCCTTCAAGAATATTTAACCATGGTTCATATTTTTGATGAGGATCTTCTTGACCAAAAGTTAGTTGATAAGTATTTATGTGATAGTCGTTGGCGAGAGGTGTTTTTGAGTTGGGTTGGCTTTAAAAAAGCAGATTCTCTATTACTAATGATGGAGAAAAAAACTCAGTCTTTGATGAATACTCCTAAGTTACAAGGGTTACTCCGTTGGGTTGAAGGGGTAACCAGTAAGGTTTCTGGGGAGATTAAACCTGTGGGAAAAAGGGCAATAGCGATCGCCAACGCCTACGCCAACGCCTACGCCTACGCCTACGCCTACGCCAACGCCTACGCCAACGCCCTCGCCTATGCCCTCGCCTACGCCAACGCCCTCGCCAACGCCCTCGCCTATGCCCTCGCCAACGCCCTCGCCCTCGCCAACGTCAACGCCAACGCCAACGCCCTCGCCTACGCCAACGCCCTCACCCTCGCCAACGCCAACGCCCTCACCCTCGCCAACGCCAACGCCAACGCCAACGCCAACGCCAAGAAGGCCATTGATGAGATGATTAAGTATGTTAATTGGTCAAAAGAGGCTGAGATTTATCACGGGATAAACTTAATTGACATGATTGACAAATTAGAAGTTTTAGAAGCAGAAATTTCTGATGATAGTCACCCCAAGGAAACTTCTCAGGCTTTTTCTCAAAAGCTAATTAAAGTTATCTTAGAGGGTTTTAATTTGACGGAAGAAATGCTGAATTTATCAGAGTCAGAAATTAAGGCATTGGAGGATTATTTGTATGCTAATAAATTTATGGTAGATTGCAAAGAAGAGGCGGTGAAATTTCCGGACGTTTGGCATGAGATTGAAGCGAGGATGTTATTACCTAACAATTAAAAAAACTATTGTATCTTTTGCGAATAAAGCAGATTTTTTCCTGTTACTACTGATAATATCTTAACCAAACTGCTAGAGGATGATTAGTAAATGTCGACACTCAAGCCGCGGCAAATTGTTTAAGAAAGGGAGCAACACAGCTAGGTTTAAATCTAGCCAAGGTGGGTAAAGAAGTTTTGGCTCTTCCTCAACGATATAGTCGTTTCCAATAAGTTTGAGACAGAGGAATGTGAGCATCTTGCTCACTATGCAAATAAGAAAGGAGATTGATTTTGTCTCATTTTTATTTGCATTAACTATATGATCTCGACTCTCTAAATATAGCACTACACATTATGGTTAGGACGTTTATGAAATTGCAAAACCTTGTAGGGTGGGCATTGCCCACCTTACCATAATGTCCTAATCTTTCTTTGTACTGCTATAAATCATATCGTAAGCGGATCGAATTATTGATTTATCCTGCTTAGGCACATCCCCTTATAATCCAGGTTATTTTAATCCCTGGAGAATTCAAAAGAGTTGCATTTGTTCTTCACTTTTTTATTTCATTAAATATCTTACACCCAGGCGAAGAATATTTTTGTCGAGTCTCTTTAACCATACGATTTGACATAAAATTGGGTCAAGGTTTTTGAGCTTCAATTGACAGAGTTGTCCATTTAATAACTTTTCTTCAGTAATCACGATCAAACCACACCCCCCAAAAGAATCATCTAAAATCATTCCTTTAAAAGATTGTGTAATCTCTTCGGCATCGGTTAGAAGTTCGACAGAAGAACCTTGACTGTTATAATAACGTTGGTGTTTTCTTTGATTGCATAAAGAAAATAAAGTTTGGTTAGAAGTGGTTTGATTATCAAAAGAATAAGACATAATTTCTCTTTAAAGTCATTGATCCTCACAGGAACGGATTCAAACTAGGTAATACAATTATGGCTAATGGTTTTGAATGTGGCAATTGGAGAATTAACGGATAGTTTGTGATCTAGGTTACTCTCAATTTTGTGAGATGGAATGCTCATCACTTCCACGATCGCAACGTAACCATAATAAATATTCCACATTCCCCGCAGGACCTGTGATAGGGGACTCGGTTAACCCACAAAATAACCAACCTAAAGAATAAGCAGTGTTTAACACTTGCTCAATAGCTTGGGTGCGGGCTTTGGGATCGCGAACGACACCTTTTTTACCTACCTGCGATCGCCCGACTTCAAATTGAGGTTTAACCAATAAAATGACTTCTTTGGGTTCTAGGAGTAAGTTCCATAAAGGAGCTAAAACTTTGGTTAAGGAAATAAAAGAAACATCCATCACCCCCAAGTCAGCCTGATTGCGATCTTGATATAAAAGATCGCGAGTAAGATAGCGAAAATTCGTTCTTTCTTTCAAAATGACTCGTTCATCTTGACGCAATGACCAAGCCACTTGCCCGTATCCTACATCCACCCCATAAACTTGCCTAGCTCCTGCTTGTAATAAACAGTCAGTAAACCCCCCAGTAGAAATGCCCCCATCCAAACAAATTCGACCCTTAACGGGTATATCAAAGACTTTCAGGGCTTTTTCGAGCTTTTGACCTCCACGGGACACATAGGGAGGTTTTGCTTTGAGTTCAATCTGAGCGGTAACCTCAACCAATGTTCCAGGCTTATCAATTATTTTCTGATTAACTTTTACCTCTCCAGCCCGAATACACCGTTGCGCTTGTTGACGAGAGGTACAAAGGTTATTTTCGACTAAAAGGATATCAAGGCGTTGCTTAGACAAGAGATTAGTGACATTTAGACCATAATTATAGTGACATCCTCCCCAACCAAATCAAAGATTATGGTTGAGGCTTCCCAACTCACGATGGGATATTTCTGCCCACAGAGGCTTGCCTCTACGCCAGTTATCTAGGCTCATCACCCCCGACACCTCGACAAGGGGCTGTCTCTGGAGGACACCTCCAGAGCTTGTACGCCCCGTTTGACAGACGGTTTCCTTTCCTCTGAGTCCCAGAGTAGTAGTTTCTATGCCTCGATTACAAATTTCCTGGGCTGATGCCACATCCCGATCACATTTATAGCCACATTCAGGACAATCATGAACCCTATCAGAAAGGGTTTTTCTGACTTCTGCACGACAATTAGGGCAAGTCTGGCTAGTTCCTCGGTGGTCAACTAAGCCAAAATATTTGCCCCTTATCTTACAGACATATTTGAGAATATCCCTGAATTGGCCAAAACCTGCATCAAGGGTATGTTTACCCAAAAAGCCTTTAGCCATTGTCCGAAAGTCAATATCCTCCATAAAGATACTGTCTCCCATATCACAGACTTTATGAGCTAATTTGAATTGGTAATCTTTACGCTTAAAGGCAAGATGATTATGTTGCTTTTCGACTTTTTTTCTAGCCTTTTCGTAGTTGTTAGAACGTTTTTGTGTTCTTGCTAACCGACGTTGTAGCACTTTCAGCCGACGTTGTTCAGTTTTGAAGAATTTACGACCTTTTTCTACATAGTTATCACTGGTAGCTAGGTAACTAGAAAGCCCGACATCTAACCCTAAAGGATGTCCAAAAGGAGTCTCAACTTCAGGCAAGGTTATGTCAGATTGAATGCTGATTACAGCCAACCACCCCATCGCTTTTTTGATAACTCGTACCTGTTTGATGACAAAACCATCAGGAATTGAACGATGAAGATTTATCTGTACTTTTCCCAATTTTGGTAGCTTTATCTGCCACCCAGTCAAAGGATTACTTCTAAATTGAGGGAAGAGTAAAGACTTCATCTGTCCGTATTTCTTAAACCTCGGAAAGCCAAACCCTCTCTCACGAAAAAAGTCCCAAGCATCATGAAGTCTTCTGACATTAGTTTGTAAGACTTGAGCCGGAACTAAAGCTAAGGGGGGAAATACTTTTTTAGCTTTTGGTAATTGGTTTTGTTGCTGATGGTAACTAGGAAAAGGGTAACTTGCCGCCATGATATATTCTGACTCTAAACTACACCTATCTACTGGACACTTGCGTGAAGCAATCCAGTCTTTTAGCTCCCGCAAAGCATAGTTATAGGAACGGCGACAAATTTCTAGCCATTGCGATAACATTGCTTCCTGTTTACTATCAGGGTAGAGCCTGTATGTGTAGTTTAGTGTTAGAGTCATAACAATAGGTTAGCAGAAAAAATATCAAGTGGTAACACAAGTTATCTAAGCTTGGTTGTGCTGTCCCACGTTAATATATTGGTCGGGCTGTATCCGCACGCTGACCGTTGCCGATTCCCTTAAACTCCTCGGACGGTACAGCGTGGGACTTAGCCCGACATTAAAGTTAAATATTGATACACTCAATTGAAAACTGCTCTTAGGCCATTCCCCCAGTGACCCAGAAGTGGTAATCTATAGGGTGGCAAAAATAACATTAACATCTCGACTTCGCTCGATGTTGGCCCTGAGCACAGCCAAAGGGTTAAGCATTCTCGCTCAGCCAAATAAATACGTTAATCCCCAAACATCAAAAATAAGCATGGTAGCTACAACAGAACAAACAAGCGTTGGTAAAGTCACTCAGATTATCGGTCCTGTAATCGATGCTGAATTCCCCAGTGGTAAATTACCTCGTATCTATAATGCCCTAAAAGTAGAAGGACAAAACTCTGCAGGTGAAACCGTTTCCGTTACCTGTGAAGTGCAACAATTACTCGGTGATAACCAAGTCCGCGCCGTTGCTATGAGTGGAACTGATGGGTTAGTCAGAGGGATGGATATTACCGATACAGGTGCGCCCATCAGTGTTCCAGTGGGCAAAGCCACTTTAGGTCGTATTTTCAACGTTTTAGGGGAACCAGTAGACGAAAAGGGAGATGTCGGTAATGAGGAAACTTCTCCCATTCACCGTCCTGCTCCTAAATTAACAGACTTGGAAACCAAGCCCAAAGTGTTTGAAACAGGGATCAAGGTGATCGATCTCCTCACCCCTTACCGTCAAGGGGGAAAAATTGGTCTCTTTGGTGGTGCGGGTGTGGGTAAAACCGTTATCATGATGGAGTTGATCAATAATATCGCCATTCAACACGGGGGTGTATCCGTGTTCGCTGGAGTAGGGGAACGTACTCGCGAAGGAAATGACCTCTACAACGAAATGATCGAGTCTAAGGTAATTAACCCCGATAACCTCTCAGAATCGAAAATTGCCCTAGTTTACGGACAAATGAACGAACCCCCCGGAGCTAGAATGAGAGTGGGTTTATCTGGTTTGACCATGGCGGAATACTTCCGTGATGTCAACAAGCAAGACGTATTGTTATTTGTTGATAATATTTTCCGTTTCGTACAAGCGGGTTCTGAAGTATCTGCTCTCTTAGGAAGGATGCCTTCTGCGGTGGGATATCAGCCTACCCTAGGAACTGATGTGGGAGATTTACAAGAGCGTATTACTTCTACTAAGGAAGGTTCGATTACCTCTATTCAAGCGGTTTACGTCCCTGCGGATGACTTAACCGATCCTGCTCCTGCAACCACCTTTGCTCACTTAGACGGAACCACTGTGTTATCTCGTGGTTTAGCATCTAAAGGGATTTATCCTGCGGTTGATCCCTTGGATTCTACCAGTACAATGTTACAGCCTAGTGTTGTAGGTGAAGAACACTATGATACGGCTCGTGCAGTGCAATCGACTCTACAACGATACAAGGAATTACAGGATATTATCGCTATTCTGGGCTTGGATGAATTGTCAGAAGATGATCGTCGTACTGTAGATCGCGCTCGCAAAATTGAGCGTTTTCTGTCCCAACCCTTCTTTGTGGCAGAAGTGTTTACCGGCTCTCCTGGTAAGTATGTGTCTTTGGCTGATACTATTAAGGGTTTCCAAATGATTCTCAATGGAGAATTAGATGATCTTCCTGAACAAGCCTTTTACTTGGTTGGAGATATCAATGAAGCTAAGGCTAAGGCTGAAAAGCTTAAATAACCTTAGGTCTTATTCTCTTTGAAAAGATTCTGCGGTTGGGGCGAACTCCTGTTCGCCCTTATCTGATAACTGATAACTGATAACTCATAATTAATTACTGATATGGTATTAACAGTTCGTGTCATTACTCCTGATAAGACGGTTTGGGATGGTGAAGTCCAAGAAGCCATCTTACCTAGTACCTCTGGACAATTGGGTATTTTAACTAACCACGTTCCCCTGTTAACGGCTCTCGACACTGGGGTGATGCGTGTCCGTGACGAGAAGGGATGGAAAAGCATTGCTGTAATTGGCGGTTTTGCTGAGGTTGAAGACAATGAAATTAAGGTTTTAGTTAGCTCTGCTGAGGCTGGTGATACAATCGATAAACAAGAGGCTAAGGCAGCTTACGATGCCGCTCAAAACCATTTAGACGAAGCGACTAAAAGCGGAGAGCGCAGCGAGCAAATTAAGGCATCTAGAGAGTTTAAACGAGCTAGAGCACGTCTTCAAGCTTCTGGTGGACTCGTTTAATTTTCGTTCTACTATAGCAATCAGGGCAGTGGATTATCCACTGCCCTTATTTATTCAATTATTCAAATAATAAAAATGAAAAGCCTTCGGGCGTCTTGCCGTGTTTCGACTCCAAAGGCGTTTTCATATCACTCTTACTCCTCACACACAAGAATAATTTATCAATCTCAATACTCAATGACAAGGACGATTGTGACACTTTGTGGATTGTCATATAAGTTTTCAAATCTTAAGCGGCTAGCAAGCCTGAATAAGCCGCTCAAATCTAAAACTATAAAAGTCTAAAAAACAGTTAAATTAATTGAATACCTTGATTAACCGAAAAAAAGGATTCCAAGCCTCCAACTGGAGGGCTCAGAAATTCTAAATTCTAAATTCTAAATTCTAAATTCTGATTGACGGTTAACAATGTACGTTTTTGTAATCCTTCCTTTTCTAGAATAGCATTAGCAGCCAATAAGCCACTACTCACTGCTCTTTCCATTAAACCGCAGGGAAAAGGCATTTTAACCCAGTCTCCGGCAAAAAATAAGTTGTCAATTTCTGTGGTGGTTTCCGGACGATTTTTGTAACTGTTGGGGGGATAACCTGAGAAGTTTTTTTGATTCACTAATTCTCGATGCAATAGGTTTGCTTCTGATAGTTTAGGTACAATTTGATATAATTCTTGTTCAAAAGTTTGTAATAAGATGTCTTGGGTGGGAAACTCTTTTTCTTTGTAACAGTATGCGTGTAATTCGACAACACTTCCCCCTGTTTTTTTTGCCCACTCAATAAACTGAGTTTGAATGCGATGATATAAAGTAATACTATCAATGAGTTTATAACCAGAAAGAGATGTAAAATTACTATATTGCCAATCAAAATCTTTATCAAACCAAAATCTAGCAACAGCAAAGGGATCAGCAATTGCTAATTGTTCAATTTTTTCTCTTAAATTTTCACTGGTTTCTCCTTTTATTTTTGTCCATAAATGTTGTATTCCTGGGACATCAGTAGCCATAACATAGTAATCTGCTTGTAAGGTTTTAGATTGTTTTTGTTCTGAATTGTTTTCACTAATTAAGTTAGCAGAATTATTATCTTTGGCAACAATTTTATAAAGGGATAAATTTTGTTGTGCAGGACCTTTTAATACTCTCCCTTTATCATTATATAATGAGCCATGACAGGGACATAAAAAAGTCCCATTTTCTTGTTTTTGAACGGTACAACCTTGATGAGTGCAGCGTAAACCAATTACTTTTTGATCAGACTCTAAAAACAAGCGATCGCCTGAGCCATAATAGGTTTCATAATCATTGCTTAAAATTGTATTTTTTGTAACAGTAAAAGGAATATTGATAAGCTCATTCCCTTGTTGATAGTTTACAGATTTAATTCCATTATCTGCACAAAAAATATTGCTTATATATGCTTCTGTTATGACTTTACCATGATTTTTTTTAATCTCATCAATAATGGGTTTAACGACACTGGTTCCCATATCATCTTTAGTGCCACTAAAGGCTAATCCTTCGGGGTTGCCAAAGAAATAGAAATGAAAAAATTGTAGTAATTCTCCTGCACTCAAAACATCAGGTGAATTTAAAGTTGATCGGGCAAAAGGTAGAAAATATAAATCATAAAGTCCTTGAGGAAAACCTATTTTTGACCAGTCAATAACCGAGAGATTATCTAACCTTTGAAAACTGTCAGGAATTTTAAAACCTGTAATCTCCTTAAATACTTGCCAATGGGATATTTTAGTAATATTAATACCCCACTTTAAACGGTTGTTTGACCAAACAGACAAATCAATAATATTCCAAGGAAAAGTAGAATGGCTAGGATAAAAATTTTCAGGTTGATAAGTGTACTTTTGGTCAGAAAATAAAACAGAATAAAACTCTAGAGAGCGAAAATTATTGTCAATCTTTAATTCAGAAACAATTTCTTTTAAATTATAATATTGAGGGAAAAAGCCATGAAAACCATGTTCCATTTTGAAACTATTTTTTCCAAAATTAATCGTCCAACTAGAAATCTTGCCGCCTAGATTAGTCGATTTTTCCAGTAAAATTACTTCAAAACCTCGCTTACTTAACTCATAAGCACAAGCTAAACCGGCTAAGCCTGCACCGATAACGACAACAGATTTAGGCTTAGTTAAAGAATAAGGTAGTAGCAAACTATCTTGTTGATAAAAAGAAGGAGATGGCTTTTTAAAACGAGAATAAGTTATTAAACCGCCTAAAGATACAACACCGAAAATTTTGAAAAATGTACGACGAGAAACCATAAAAAATTAAGAATTAAGAATTATAGAGTTTCTAAAACTAATGATGTACACCTAATATTTAAGTTCTGAATCCTTACTCACAGAGTCCTAAAAATATGTGATTTAAGAGTTCGGAGTTATGATTGTTTAAAGTAGACAATGAGGGGTTGAGACTGCTGATTTGAGTGAGTTATCTACAAATTACCTTATATCGAACTCAGGTTAAAACCAAAAAATTTTGGTACTCACAAGTAGGGGAACTGCTATACTTTAAACCCGATAATTAAATCAATCATTCTGACTCCTGACTCCTGATTTCAGCCCATTTCTGCCAAAGATCAGGACGACGTTGTTGAGTTCTTTTTATTTGTTGTTCTTTACGCCATTGAGCAATTAATTGATGATTACCAGAGCGTAAAACCGCAGGAACTTCCCAATCTTGAAACACAGCCGGACGAGTATACTGAGGATAATCAAGTAGGCCATCTTCAAAACTTTCAGCTTTTAACGATTCAACCTTGCCTACTGTACCAGGTAACAAACGAACCACCCCATTAATTAAAGCCAAAGCCGGAATTTCGCCACAAGTTAAGATAAAATCTCCCAAAGAAATTTCTCTATCTGCTAAATAACGAATCCTCTCATCAACCCCTTCATAATGACCACAAATCAAAATCAATTGTTGATAATTTGTAGCCAAATCCTGTAAAGTATTCTGAGTCAATGGCGAACCTTGGGGGCTTAGCAAAATAACTTGTCCTTTCGGTAAACGGGGAATAGAAGCAACCGCAGCAAACATAGGTTCTGGTTTTAAAACCATTCCCACCCCGCCGCCATAGGGAATATCATCCACCCGATGATGCTTATCAAGGGCAAAATCACGGGGGTTAACTAGATTGACTTGAGCAATCTCATTAGCCAACGCCTTACCCAATAGCCCAGACTGTAGCCCGGACGTAAAAAAATCAGGAAATAAAGTAATGACATCAATGTTCACAAATCACCCAAAAGTTCCAAAAATAATCTTAATTTTATCGTTCCGAGGCTAGTGTAGCTTAGAATAAAGTAGAAAAAGGGGGCCAAAAATTGAGTAAGGACCAAGGCATTACAGTTAGTCTTCTCAAGCTCAGAGCAGCGTAAAGTTGAAAAAAGCAGAGGATGAAGCAAAATTTTGACCTCTGATCTACTTTACCCTAACGACTAACTTACCGAACGTACCGAACCTTCTTTGGCTAAAAAGACACGATTTATGTTGCAATTAGAGACTCAATCCCAACCTAGCCCCATGTCCCAACCTACAACTACTGCTATTTTAGTCATTGGCGGCGCAGAAGACAAAGTGCACGGCAAAGAAATCCTGCACACCTTCTGGTTTCGTTCTGGCGGAGCCGATGCCACCATTGCCATTATTCCCTCCGCTTCAAGAGAACCGGTGTTGATCGGAGAAAGATATCAAAGTATCTTTGAAGAAATGGGAGCCAAGTATGTAAAAGTTCTCGATATCCGCGATCGCGACCAAGGGAATGACACTTACTTTAAGGAATTCGTTGAAGAATGTACAGGGGTATTTATGACCGGAGGGGATCAACTTAGACTCTGTGGATTATTGGCAGAGACTCCCCTAATCGAAAGAATCAGACAAAGAGTACAACTGGGTGAAATCTCCTTAGGTGGAACCAGTGCTGGGGCCGCTGTTATGGGGCATCATATGATAGCAGGGGGAAGTAGTGGCGAGTCTCCCAACCGTGCCCTAGTGGATATGGCTATGGGACTCGGCATGATTCCTGAAATCATCGTCGATCAGCATTTCCACAACCGCAACCGCATGGCGCGCTTATTGAGTGCCTTGTCCACCCATCCCGAAAGATTAGGTATCGGCATTGATGAAGACACCTGCGCTATGTTTGAACGGGATGGTTTAATCCGTATTGTGGGGAAAGGAACTGTAACGATCATCGATGGTAGAGATATGACCTATACCAATCAAGCAGAAATTGCGGCCAGTGATCCCCTCAGCCTCCATAACCTCAGACTGAATATTCTCTCCCACGGGGACTGTTATCATCTACACCAACACCAATGTATTGCCAAGGTGAGTCATCCCTTACAGTAAGAAAATAAAAAACTGTTCACCCTGAACGGATATTAACCCTAATGAACCGACAAGATCATTAGGATATGGCTTCTGTGTCCTCAAGCGTGCGAATCTCAAGAAACGGCGAGTATGAAAATATTAAAAACCCTAACCCTACGTGGCCCTAATTATTGGAGTATTAGGCGCAAAAAACTGATTGTTATGCGCCTCGACTTGGAGGATCTAGCAGAAAAGCCTTCCAATGAGATTCCTGGCCTTTATGACGGCTTAGTTGAGGTGCTTCCCAGTTTAGTTGAACATTTTTGTTCTCCAGGCCATCGAGGGGGCTTTTTGGAACGAGTCAAAAAAGGAACCTATATGGGGCATATTGTTGAACACGTGGCCCTAGAATTACAAGAATTAACCAAAATGCCTGTGGGGTTTGGCCGTACTAGAGAAACAGCAAATCCTGGCGTTTATAATGTGGTGTTTGAATATGTAGATGAACAAGCTGGGCGTTACGCGGGTAGGGCAGCAGTTCGTATCTGTCAGTCTATCGTGGACACAGGAACTTATCCACTTAGAGAATTAGAACAAGATCTCAGTGATTTAAGGGATTTACAGGCCAATGCGTCTTTAGGTCCATCTACCCAAACCTTAGTTACCGAAGCAGAAGCGAGAAATATTCCCTGGATGCCCCTCAGTGCTAGGGCAATGGTCCAGTTAGGCTATGGGGTTCATCAGAAGCGGATTCAAGCAACCCTCAGTAACTATTCGGGGATCTTGGCTGTAGAATTAGCCTGTGACAAGGAAGGGACAAAAACGATTCTCGAAGATGCAGGGATTCCTGTTCCTAGAGGTACCACCATTCAATTTTTTGAAGAACTCGAAAGTGCGATCGCTGATGTGGGGGGTTATCCTATCGTCATTAAACCTCTTGATGGCAATCATGGCCGGGGGATAACCATTGATATTAACAGTTGGGAAGAAGCAGCAGAAGCTTACGATCTCGCTAGTAAAGAATCAAAAACCCGTACAGTAATTATAGAAAGGTTTTATAAGGGCAGCGATCATCGTTTATTAGTCATTAACGGCAAATTAGTAGCCGTAGCTGAACGAGTTCCTGCTCATGTGGTAGGAGATGATCAACATACCATCGAAGAGTTAATCACCATAACCAACGAAGATCCCAGAAGGGGAGAAGGACATGATAATGTTTTAACTAAGATTAAAGTAGATAAAACCTCCCTGGCTATCCTGGAAAAACAAGGTTTGCGCCTGGAAACAGTGCTAAACAAAGGGGAAATCGCCTATTTACGAGCAACCGCTAACCTCAGTACGGGGGGGATAGCCATCGATCGCACGGACGAGATCCATCGGGAAAACATCTGGATCGCAGAAAGAGTAGGAAAAATAATCGGCCTTGACATAATGGGCATTGATGTGGTAACGCCAGACATTACCAAACCCCTCAGAGAAGTAGATGGAGTGATTGTGGAAGTCAATGCAGCTCCAGGATTTAGAATGCACGTTGCTCCCTCTCAAGGGTTATCGAGGAACGTAGCAGCCCCAGTAATGGATATGCTCTTTCCCCCCGATACCCCCAGTCGTGTCCCAATTATCGCTATTACAGGGACCAATGGGAAGACAACCACTACCCGTTTAACCGCTCATATTTATCGTCAAACCGGGAAAGTGGTGGGATATACCAGCACGGATGGGGTTTATCTGGGGGACTATTTAGTAGAAAAAGGAGATAATACAGGACCGTTCAGTGCAGCGATGATTTTGAAAGATCCTACGGTGGAAGTGGCTATCTTAGAAAGTGCCAGGGGTGGAATTTTGCGATCGGGGTTAGCTTTTGATAGTTGTGACGTGGGGATTGTCTTGAATGTAGCCGCCGATCATTTAGGATTGGGGGATATTAATACTATCGAACAAATGGCTAGGGTAAAAGGAGTCATTGCCGAGGTAGTACACGCTGATGGTCATGCCGTGTTAAATGCGGATGATCCTTTGGTTGCGGCTATGGCTGAGAATGTGAAGGGAAAAGTTGCCTATTTTTCCATGAACCCTGATAACGAAATCATCCAAAACCATTTACGACGAGATGGATTAGCGGCGGTTTATGAGAACGGTTATCTTTCGATTTTAGAAGGACAATTTACCTTGAGAATCGAACAAGCGGTAAATGTGCCCATGACGATGGGGGGCATGGCTCCGTTTATGATTGCCAATGCTTTAGCCGCCTGCGTGGCTGCATTTTCTCAAGGAGTAGATATTGAGGATATTAGACAGGGGGTGAGAACCTTTAAAGCGTCAGCGCAACAAACCCCTGGCCGCATGAATCTCTTTAATCTAGGAGAGTATCACGCTTTGGTTGATTATGCCCATAACCCGGCTGGCTATGAAGCAGTAGGAGAGTTTGTTAAAAATTGGAAAGGACAACGGTTGGGAGTGGTTGGAGGACCTGGCGATCGTCGTGATGAAGATTTAATTCTCTTAGGTCAAATTGCGGCGAGGGTTTTTGATCGTATCCTGGTCAAAGAAGATGACGATAAACGGGGCCGCAATCGGGGTGAAGCTGCAGATTTAATTATTAAAGGGATTTTAGAGGAAAAGCCCCAAGCTGATTATGAAGCGATATTAGATGAAACAGAGGCGCTCGAATATGGCTTAGATAAGGTGGATAAAGGGGGTTTAGTGGTCGTTTTCCCCGAAAGTGTTACGAGGGCTATTTCCTTAATCAATAAGCGTAACCCTATTTGAATCAGAAGTAAGATTTGTCTTGCTATTACAGTGACGACTCCGGACACTGAACGGAGTACCGTTACAGTGCGGGCTTCTCCAAGCCTCGAAGGACAGAGAGAACTTCCTTAGAGGTAATATGAGTATTGACATCTCCTTTGGTTGAAACACAAAGGATTCTAAGCGGATGTTGTGAAGGTGGTTAAAAACACACCTTCACAACGCTTACGATATAATTTATTTAA
>JASJEA010000309.1 GCA_030064935.1 Crocosphaera sp.
GGCTCTTATTGATAATCTCAATCCAGTGATTAGGGGTTGGTGTAATTATTTCGCAATAGCTACTACAAGCAAGGTGTTCAAGCGTATCAAGAACATAACATTTTGGAAGTTATGGAAATGGGGAAAGAAAAGACACCAAAACAAGGGAAGAAAGTTCTTGAAAAACAGATACTTTCACCACATTGGTAACAGAAATTGGGTATTTGCTAGTAAGATAAACAGCAATGAACTCTTTACCTTGAAACTACACGATGAATACACATCAAATGATAGATACATTAAGGTTAAAGGGGATGCCAGTCCATACAACGGCGACCTAATTTATTGGAGTTCAAGAATGGGAAAAAACCCTGAGATGCCTAAGCGAACAGCATCGTTGCTCAAAAAGCAAAAAGGGAAATGTACCTACTGCGGATTAACTTTCAAAGATGGAGACTTAATAGAATTAGACCATATCATCCCTAAGTCGAAAGGCGGAAAAGATGAATATAAAAATTTGCAATTACTTCATCGACACTGCCATGATAAAAAGACCAAAACAGACGGAAGTTTGGAAAAGGCCGGTAACAAAACTGGCTGTAATAGTGCCATACCAAAACAACTATCAAATATCCCATCCAATTACAGATGGATAAACGATATGCTTGTGACGACGTACTAATGACAAATAGCCGTTTTACCGAGGAGCCGTATGAAGGGAAACTTTCAAGTACGGTTTTGGAGAGCAGTGGAAGGGGCGACCTTTTCACTGACTTTACTCACTCCCAAAACGGTATGATTTATATAAAAACTTAAATAAATTATATCGTAAGCGTTGTGAAGGTGCGTTTTTAACCACCTTCACAACATCCGCTTAGAATCCTTTGTGTTTCAACCAAAGGAGATGTCAAAATTTGATTAAATCTAAAACTGATAGTACCACGAAGGAAGTTCTGGCAGTCCTTAAGCGGATACCAAAAGCCTACGCTCTGTCCTCAGACGAGCGTAGGTAGTTCACCTTATTCCCAGAGTAAAAGATAGGCAATCGCAGGGAGAGACCCCAGCCTAATCTCAGTACGCTCTTTTCCTACTTCAACAGGGATCTCGCCGATGACCTGCCCTATATGATCAAGAGCTTCAACTCGCAGGGATTTTCCTGAGATAGTTGGGATAGAAATCTTGGCCTCAATACGCTCGCTCAAAATTGGCCCTCGGCCCCAATCAAGCAGCGTGATCCTTCCTGGTTTAAGAATACCGTCGGGGGTGAAAGGTCCCCAGACTGCACCAGTATTCTGTGAACGTCCAGTGGCCACCAGCAACCCTTGTTTCGGTTCAGCCAGACTTTTGCCCTCAGTAAGGACAAAAGCTAACCCAACGTTACCGTCAAGGGTAGAAGCAATGTCAAGATGCCAATTACCAACAGTGAGTGAGGCTGGGGCTGTACCCACATAGGCGCGCACAGTATTGGTAGTAGCCTTCCACCAGGCTGGATCACCCTGTTTCCAGACTAACTCCCCAGTATCGCTGTTGAACTCACTGCCTAACTTAGCATTGAAGTCTGATGTTGAAGTCTCCGTTTTTGTGAGATCCATGACCGTTCGATTCATCAAAGCTCCAGCTAGTCCATGTGTAGGCTTGGGAACCAGATTCCAACTGCCACCGTTTACAATCAAATTTTCTTCGAGAGTCTTCTGCATAGGTAACTCAAAGGTTTTGTCCGCAGGTGCAATGCGCCCGTTCTGAAACACAAGGGAGGCTAGTCTTCCGTAGGCCATGGCTGCGGGATGATCACCGATGGCGAAGGGATGGCTAATCCGCCCAGTGGCATGAGGTCCGGAGAAGACGAAGACACCATCCCAATCCTGGAGGCTGGCATAGGCGGCCATCATCAACAGCCCCGGACCGCTGTCGGGATGCGAGACGCAATCGTTGAATTCGGTGACGAATTGCGGTTTGCCTTTGATCTGGAACGGTGCGATGTAAGCTAGTTTCCTCGCTGCTCCGGATACAAAAGTCGAGGGTTTGATGGACCAGTTATTGGGGGCAGTGCGCCCCGGACCCAATTGAATGAAGTTCGGGTAGTTCCAATATTCGTGAAGATCGATGATGTCTTGATCAGCTGCGATATGCGGGGTGGTCATCTGGGCAATTGTGGCAATAGTCAAGGCTCTTGTGCCCATCTCCTCGGACAGAAAACGACGCATATTCTGATAATAGGTTCTTTCCGTATGGCGTAAAAACAAGAGCCAATCCTGCAACCGAACGCGCTGGGCTTTTTTCCTCTGGTTTTGTACAGGAGGGGTGGCTGTCGCCAGAGTAACATCGGCTGCATCCCAAGCTGATTGGATATCTTTGTCGGAATCATAATGGGAAGTTAGCCAGATTCGCCAATCAGCGATGAGACGATCAAGGTAAGTTTTGGGTAATTTATCAAGATTTCCTTGAAACCAGCCGTCAATCAGCCCGTTTTCATTCATAATCTCGATAACTGCTAAAGCAGGATCTTCAGCATAGGTAAGGCCAGTATAGGGATTACGGTGGGTCAGTAACAACTTCCCATAGGACTTCTGCCACTCTTGGGCAACCTCGTCGAAGAAGAACAGCAAGTGGCTGGTCTTCATATCAAGCCCATCAATCTCTGCTGAAAAGCCATTATCAATTCCGAGTTTCGCATGGGAAATCCAGTTCCAATGGATATAAACACCGCGTTTTTTCAGTTCAGCAAAGTAGCGATCAAAGCGGTCACGATAGTTTGCTGATAACAGCCTACCTGGTTGATCCATCCCGTGAAAACGGAGCGCATTGAAGCCAGCCCCTGCAACCTGATCAGCCCAACGCTCAGCTAGATTGAGCTTGGGAACAACCATGGTGTTGCTCCCCCAGAAGCGTATCCTTCGATTTCCTGCATAAATCCGACCATCGGCTCCCGCCTTAAGCCAACCATTTGAACCAGCAGGCTCTTGTCCAGCTAAATCATAAACGCCCTGAGGACGATGATCTGCACCCCTAGCAAAGACAAAGAGACGTTCAGCCAAATAGACTGGATCATTGGTCGGAACTTCAAGTGCATCTGTAAACCTAGCTGATATTAACAACACCAGCATAACCCCCATGGCCATCTGCACAATTCTAAGGGAAATACTACCCCATTGCTTCAATATTGTGCTCCGATTGGTTCTAATTTTAGTTTTCTTCTTTTTAGTGTTTATATTCAACTTATTTACCTCATTTTGATCTTCACCACCTAACTGATCTGATCTAAATGGTGGGGTCACTTTACAATTTTAAATTGCTGATGACCGTGTGAGTGCCAGCACCAACATCAAAAATTTTGCCATTTCTTTTAGTCCCAAGCCGCTTAACCCAACTTTGTAGAAAATAGCATCAAAACTGAAAGGCTAATTGTTCAAAATAGTTCCCGAAAAACTCATCTATGCAAAAATTTGACTCTAATGCAGATATCGATAAAACGGCGTTAGAATTGTCGAATTGCTTAACTCTAAATTATAAATTCTCAAAAACGGCAGTCAGTAAGCTAGAATACTCATCAACTAGCGATCGCCTATTTTCAAAATGAGTCAACAACAATCCAAAAGTCAACTCATAACCCAAATTGCCCAAAACATGGTTAAGTTCAACCCTAAAGCAACGGTGTTGAAAAAAGGGGCAAAAATTCCTGAGATTCGAGTAAAAGAAAGCCCAAAAGATAAAATACAGATATACGCCCTAATCGGCGATCGCTATATCATCGGTCGCAGTTCCCAAAACAGTGATATAAAGGTACTCAACCCCATAGTTAGTCAGGTTCATTGTTCCCTACATCGAGATCAACAAAACCCTCGTCACTTTGTCATCAAAGATGAAAACTCCACCAATGGCATTTATTTCGGAAGACGACGCATTCAACAATTATCCCTGCGACATGGGGACACAATTACCTTTGGTCCACCAGAATTAAACAATATTGCTACCCTGACCTATCATAACCCCCCGCCAATGTGGATGCAGTGGCTAGGTTATAGTTTCTATGGCATGGGCTCACTGCTTACCCTAGTCATCTTCTGGTTACTTTGGGAAACCAGTAAAATCAATGTTCGTCCCCTCCCTTCTGGGGTAAGTGGTCCAGTAGTGGTTTATGCCAGAGATGGACAAACTTCCCTCAGCCCGGTGAGTGACGATACCCACCGAGAAATTAAGCATTTAGAGGACTTTTCTCCTTATTTGAGTCAAGCAGTCATCGCCTCAGAAGACAGTCGCTTTTATTGGCATTTTGGGGTCGATCCCTACGGTATTTTACGGGCAGTGGTAGTCAATCTCAAAGATGATGGTATTCGTCAGGGGGCTAGTACCCTAACCCAACAGTTAGCCCGTAGTTTATTCCCAGAAGTCGGACGAGAAAATACCGCTCAACGGAAGATTCGAGAGATGATTGTAGCTCTAAAGTTAGAAGCAGTTTATAGTAAAGACATAATTCTGAAAACCTACCTCAACCGTGTTTATTTAGGGTTAGGTAACTATGGGTTTGAAGACGCAGCACAATTTTATTTTGATAAGTCGGCAACCCAACTTAACATCGCCGAAGCAGCTACTTTAGTAGCCATGTTACCCGCTCCAAACCTCTATAACCCAGTACAAGATTATGACACTTCTGTACAGTTAAGAAACCGAGTCATTGCTCGTATGGCTGCCTTAAATATGATCTCCCCTGAACAAGCAGACAGAGCCAGGCGATCGCTGATTGAGATTAGTCCTAAAGCCAGAAGAGCCTTGGCCAATAGTGAAGCCCCTTATTTCTATGCCTACGTTTTTGAAGAATTAAGAGGGTTATTGGGAACAGAAATCGCTAAAGAAGGGAATTTTATTGTTGAGACAGGATTAGATTTAGAAAAGCAAAAGATAGCTGAAAACAAGCTCAAAGAAGCTGTTAAAACCCAAGGCTCAACCTATGGCTTTTCTCAAGGGGCAATGGTGACATTAGATACTCGTACTGGAGAAATAGTAGCTTTAGTGGGAGGTGTTGATTATAAACAGAGTCAGTTTAACCGAACTACCCAAGCTAAAAGACAACCTGGCTCAACCTTTAAACTGTTCGCTTATGCTGCCGCTTTAGAAAAGGGTATTTCCCCCACAAAGTCTTACTCTTGTGAAGAGATGAGATGGCAAGGAAGATCCTATCAACCCTGCCAGAGAAGTAGCGGAGAAGTGGATATGTATCAGGGTATGGCCCAGTCAGAAAATACTGTTGCCCTACAGATAGCTAAAGATGCAGGTTTAAACCGTGTGGTAGATGTGGCTCAAAGGTTAGGGGTTAAGTCTGAGTTGGAAGCTGTTCCAGGACTTGTTTTGGGTCAAAGTGAGGTGAGTGTGTTAGAAATGACGGGGGCCTATGCAACCCTAGCTAACAACGGTGTCTGGAACCGTCCCCATGCCATTCGTCGCATTTTAGATGGGGGGGATTGTACCAATAATAATGATTGGCGAAGCTGTCGGGAAATTTATCGTTTTCCAGGGGATAGTAGTGCCAGACAACAAGCTTTATCTCCCCAAGTTGCTCGAACTATGACCACTATGTTACAAGGGGTTATAAGTAGTGGAACAGGAAGGGCTGCTAGTATAGGATTAGGAGAAGCAGGAAAAACCGGCACTACTGATCGTGCAGTTGATCTCTGGTTTATTGGCTATATTCCCAGTAAACGTTTAGCTACAGGTATCTGGTTGGGTAATGATGACAACTCTCCTACAAGGGGAAGTAGTGGTCAAGCTGCAGCTTTATGGGGGAACTATCATCGAGATTAGGGGGTGGGGCGTTGATCGAGTTTGTTAGCTCACCGCCGAGAAGCCCCGCACTGTACCGTAGGTCAGTGTCGGGATGATAGGCGGTTAATTGAGGGGTTCGATGCCCCGAAAATTAACCAACA
>JASJEA010000011.1 GCA_030064935.1 Crocosphaera sp.
TTATTAGAAGATAAACAAAGAACTCCTTTTAATATCGGGCAAGCTATTTCCCTACAAGGGTTTCAGTTTCATGAAGCACAACCTTTATTACAAGGATTAAAATCGAAAGTCAGTCATCCTCAAGCTGTTTTAAAAGCAGTCTTATATTGGACAAATGGCCAACCTTTTTTAACCCAAAAAATTTGTAAATTAATCCATCAATCTCAAACCGAAATTCCTCTACAACAAGAAAAAGAATGGGTAAGTGAATTGGTGCGATCGCAAATTTTAGAACATTGGGAATCTAAAGATGAGCCTGAACATTTAAAAACCATTCGTGATCGTATTTTGCAAAGCTATCTAGATACAAAACAATTATTAAAGCGATATCAAGAAATATTAAATCAAGCCAATTATCCCATGAGTTACGATGAGGAAATAAGGGAACTTATTTTATCAGGTTTAGTGATTAAAAATGAGTTATTTTTACAAGTTCATAATCCCATTTATGAAAGTATTTTTAATAATAATTGGATCGATAAAGTTATTAAGAATATGAATCATTAATACCCTTTATTATATCCTCTGGGCGTAATCATCCAATTTTGATGTAAAAAGGTGCTACTATTTCCGATCAAAACTGTCGTTAACATATCAATTGTCTGATTTAGCATTTCTCCTAAATTCGTCACAATTATAGTTTCATCTTGACGATAAGCATTCCTAACTAAAGCAACAGGTGTCTGGGGATTACGATGTTTTAAAAAGATGGTTTGGGCTTCAATAATTTGCGTTTGACGAGTTTGGGAGCGAGGATTATACAAGGCTGTGACAAAATCAGCGATCGCTGCTGCTTCTAATCGCTTTTTAATAACTTCCCAAGGAGTTAATAAATCACTTAAACTAATAGCACAAAAATCGTGCATTAATGGGGTTCCCACTCTGGCTGCTGCTGCTTGTAATGCTGTAATTCCAGGGAATACTTCAATATGGGGTTTCTTGCCATCCCAATTGCTATTTTTAAATTCTTCTAATACTAATCCTGCCATGCCATAAATACCACAATCTCCTGATGAAATCATGGCAACTTTTAAGCCCCATTTCCCTAATTCTATAGCTTTTTTCGCTCTTTTCTTCTCTTGTGTAATGGGAAAAGATTGAAGAAATTGACCTGGACGTTGTAACGGTTTAATCAAGTCTAAATATAATCCATAGCCAATAATAACATCTGCGTTATGAATTGCTGTTTTAGCAGCAGGAGTTATTTGTTCTAAACTCCCTGGCCCCATCCCAACTAAGTAAATACTTCCTGCTCTTCCTGTATATTCTAAATCACTTTGAGCGATAGCAACTGTCACGGCTTGGTTGTCAGATTTGATAATTTGTTTTTGTACTAAAAGAGATTTTTCTAGATTACTTTTATCCTTATTATCAAAATCATTAAACCAATAATTAGAGCCATAAATAGCTGCTGCTTCAGCCACACTAGCAGTGGCAACTTCTTCTCGAACCACTGATGAAGGGTTAGGAACTTTAATCGTATTTAAAATATCAGCCGAATATGTGAGTAAAGGATATTGGTTTTCTTGACAATAGTTCACCAGTCCTACTTCATCCCCTTTAATATCAATAGTTGCAACACCGGCGATCGCTTCTGGGGCTAAATGATACTTTTGAAATACTTGTTCAATGGCTGAGGCAATTAACCCTTGAGAGGTTCCTCTAATACAGCCTATCCCTACCCATAACGCCCTAGGATACCATTGCACCTTGGGGATAGTTGACTCCTGGGAAAAACTTAGTTTTTTGGCAGTGATCCACACTTGTGCATCGAATGCTACATTTTCCCCTATTTCAGGGATTCCAAAGTAAAAAGGGTGATTTTGAGGTAAAGTCTGCTTCCACAGTTTAGAACCCTGTTCTTGTATCACCTGAACGTTTTTTTGAGAGACAATAGCAGAACTTACTCCTGTCCAGTCTCCTGGTCCTTTTTGCCAACCAAAGGGCAACCCTAATAGATCAATTCCTGGTAAGTTTAAATGATGGGAGGCACTGGTAATTATGGGCTGAGCATTGATTTGATGGGCAATGAGTTGGGTCAAATGATCTGCCCCCCCTTGATGACTACTACATAAACTGATGACATAGTTGCCAGTGGGATCAACAATGATAATGGCGGGATCGGATGCTTTATCCTTTAATAAGGGAGCAACGAGACGAACAACTGCACCACTAGCTAAACAGAAAATAAAAGCCCGATGTTGTGACCAAATGCTATGTAGATGGTTTTTGAGAGCTCCTTGATAACAAGATACATTTGTCTGGCTTAACTCTAAACTGTTAGGAATATATAAGGTTGCTCCTAATTGTTTTGATAGTGGATGTAATAATTGGATAGCTTGAGGGGTGGTAGCGATCGCAGCTAGAGGATGAAAAACCATTTTAGAATGCAGAATTTAGAATAGATAAATGTTGTCTAAGTTAATGAATTCAAAAATGGAGAATGTACGAACTGAAATTGACCATTAATTCTTCATTCTTCATTCTCCATTCTCCATTCTCCATTCTCCATTCTTAACTACTCGTTGTTTTACTTTTAGTAGTTCGTTTGGCAGTGGTTTTCTTGGTTTTTGTCGTTGTCTTACGGGTAGTTTTCTTCTTAGTGGAAGCTTTGGCGGCTAATAAGTCTAAAGCCTTCTCTAAGGTAATAGTTTCCGTGGTTTCTCCTTCGGGTAAACCTGCGTTGACCTTACCATGTTTAACATAAATCCCATAGGGACCTTCGTAAACATTAACCGGTTGTTCGTCTTCAGGATGAACTCCTAGCTCCCGTAAAGGTTTCTTTGTACGACCTCCACCCCGTCCTTTTTTCGGTTGGGCTAATAATTCTAAGGCTCTTTCTAAAGTAACCGTTAAGACATCATCCTCTTTTTTGAGTGATCGATAGTCCTTTCCTTCTTTACCTTGATCGTGTACTACATAAGGACCAAACCTTCCTAAACTGGCTTTAATTTTTGCTCCAGTTTCAGGATGGGTTCCCAGTAACCGAGGTAAGGCTAATAACCCTACAGCCATCTCTAAAGTAACATCTTCGACATTTGTTCCTTTGGGTAAAGATGCGCGTTTGGGCTTCTTATTCTCCTCGCTGGCTTCTCCTAACTGAACATAAGGACCATAACTGCCAATTAACAGATAAATAGGTTCTCCGGTTTCAGGATGTAACCCAACTTTTTCAGGTCCCTCTGTTTTCTGTTTGAGTAACTTAGTAACTTGTTCGGGGTTAAGATCCGCAGGGGTTAAGTCTGTGGGAATAGAAGCGGTAATCTTCTCTTCTCCTTCGATGACTTCAACATAAGGACCAAATTTGCCAATTTTAACCGTTGCTTCTAAATTGTCTAAATTAATAGCTTTGGCTACCCCTGGATCAATTTTTTCCACTCCCACTTTTACCTGAGTGTCTAACCCTTCTTCTCCTGAATAGAATTTTTGCAGATAAGGAACCCATTGTGCTTCCCCTGTAGCTATTTCATCGAGGGTTTGTTCCATTTTGGAAGTAAACTTGGTATCCACATAGTCAGGGAAATACTGTTCGAGTAAACTCACTACGGCAAAGGCGGTAAAACTTGGAACTAGGGCTTTACTGCGCATTTGAGCATAACCCCGATCGCGGATCGTCCCAATAATACTGGCGTAGGTACTCGGTCTACCCACACCTTCTCCTTCTAACATCTTCACTAAGGATGCTTCTGTATAACGGGCTGGAGGTTGAGTCTCATGACCTAACACATCTAACTCTTTACAATCAGGATGATCTCCTTCTTGTAGGGGTGGTAAGATCACTTCTTGGTTTTCGATGGCTGCGTCGGGATCGTCAGATCCTTCTACATAGGCTCTGAAAAATCCTGCAAAATCAATCCTTTTACCAGAAGCACGAAACCCAGCTTCTTCTACATCCAAATTAACAATAATTTGGGTTAATTTGGCGTTGGCCATTTGAGAGGCAACGGTACGCTTCCAAATAAGGTCATAAAGAGCAAATTCTTGCCCTGATAGTCCTGTTTCTTGGGGAGTCCGAAAACTGTTTCCTGCGGGGCGAATGGCTTCATGAGCTTCTTGGGCTCCTTTACTTTTCGTGGTATATTGACGGGGTTTAGGACTTAAATATTCTTTACCATATTTTTCTTGGACACAGTTTCTCGCTGCGGTAATGGCTTCTTCTGAAAGATGAACGGAGTCTGTCCGCATATAGGTGATATAGCCTTCTTCGTAAAGTTTCTGAGCAATACGCATGGTGTCTCTTGCGGAGATACTCAGTTTACGGTTCGATTCTTGTTGCAGTGTGGAGGTGGTAAAGGGGGGATAGGGTTTACGGGTGGTTGCTTTTTCTTCTGTTTTGCTAACTGTCCAGGTTTTCCCTGCTAGTTTTTCTTTGAGGGTGTTGGCTTCTGCTTGATTAAGAAGGACAACATCTCTTCCTTGGGCAATTTTTCCTGTATTGGGGTCAAAATCTGCTCCAGTGGCAATTTTTTTGCCGTCTAGGGTGATTAATTTGGCTTCAAAGGGACTTTCTTCTTTCTCCAATAAAGCTTTAAGATCCCAATAGCCTCCTGCTTTAAAGGCAAGACGATCTCTTTCTCGTTGTACTAGCAATCTTACCGCTACTGACTGAACTCGACCGGCGGATAAACCCCAAGCAATTTTTTTCCAGAGTAAGGGCGAAAGAGTATAACCGTATAAACGGTCTAGAATTCGTCTGGTTTCTTGGGCGTGAACTAGGTTTTCATCGATATCACGACAATTTTTGAGAGATTTTTGAATGGCTTCACGGGTGATTTCATGAAACACCATCCGTTTAATGGGGACTTTGGGCTTTAATAACTGTAATAAGTGCCAACTGATGCTTTCTCCTTCCCTATCTTCGTCAGTGGCTAAGATGAGTTCGTCTGCGCTTTTTAAGGCTGATTTTAACCCCTGAACTACCTTTTTTTTGCCCTTGGGAATAACGTAAATGGGTTCAAAGCCGTCTTCGACATTGACTCCTAAGTTGGCCCAGTCTTTATCCTTGTAAGTGGCGGGTATTTCATCGGCTGAGGCTGGAAGATCCCTAACATGACCCATTGATGCCTCTACTTGGTATCCTTTGGGCAAATAGTTCCTAATGGTACGGGCTTTGGTGGGCGATTCAACAATAACAAGGGTTGACATAATCGTTGTTAATAATCAAGCAAATTTAGCGGATATCATGTAAGCCTGGGTAATGGGCTTATTCCTAGCTTATCAATTGGGATAAAAGGTTGTAGAGAATATTTCAGCATGGATATTGTTGTTAAATAAACTACTCTCGCACCTCAAATCCTTTGTTTCAGCATTACGAGAGTTTCACTCCTAATTGTTAGTTCTTAGTGTCACTGGACTTACCTATTATATTAACATCAGATACATGGGGTTAAAATCCTTGTTCGCTGGACTGTCAAGCCTTAAAAGAAGGTGGCTAACTCTCACTCACTGATTTTTGGGTTTACCCCTTCTAGGTAACTTAGCATGAGGTTGAGTTTAGCAATACTTAATTTAATCAAAAAACTCATCGATCGCCACTTAATTGACAGTTGTTTAATTATCCGCTCAACTAGAATCCATGTTATTCAAGGTTGGGGAGTGTGGGGAGTAGGTACGAATATTTCCCCCCTACTTCCGCCGCCGCTTCTTCTTTGCCTTCTAATCTTTGCCGAAGGATCTCTTAACACACAAACCTAAGCCGAAGAGAGTTAACCCGATCCAAGTAGTCGGTTCTGATACTTCTCTGACAATGGGTAATTCATTTGTTACAATGGTTGCATCAGGTGGCCCTGGTTGCTGAATTAATCTTACCCCCCCGTCATAAGTAGCAACGCCTCCCCTAGGAGTATTACGAGGAATATTACTAGAAAAAATCTCCAGCATTTCAGGGTTGGCCAGTGGATATTCAAGTCTAAATAAATCTGTATCTGTCATGCTTATCATGATATGCCTAAAATCATCAACGGCTGAGTCTCCCTCAAAACTCATTTCAAAGGAGAATACTTCCCCTTGAGTCAATGAAATTATGCCATCGGGTTCTTCTGAGTTTTCACCCCTTACATCTACTCCTGAAAAAGTGCCACTAAGTGTACCGCCAGTTGGTGGTCCGAATGTATTGTCTAATTGCCATCCTGTTTGAGAAAATCGAAACGTCAAGGCATGAGCTGTTCTATTTCCTATCACAAACGCTATGGCCAATCCTGTTGCTCCTATGAACAAGGACTGTATGATTTTCTTCATAATAGTTAAAATTTCCTAATAATGACTGTAAGCAATGAATGAATAATTGCTCCTATCACCAGTCTATTTAATATATTTCTTCCAAAAAATAAGATTTTATAAATTCTATAAGAAAAATAAAATTTTCATTTTAAAAACTCAATTTTACTTAAAGTTTATTAGCAAAAAAATAAAAGAACAATTAAATTGTTATCTTGATAGCAAAAAAACTCCTATCCTTTTGATAGGAGCTATATGATTGATGGGTAGTGTCTTGATTTGGCTTGATGATGGCTCTTCTAAAGGGATAATTGCCCATCAAGTTTGAAATCCCTAACGTCCTTGCTAATGACTGACAATTTTACGATTGCCTCGGTTAGAATTGCCGTGTTGCTTGGAATTATACTTACCTTTACGCTTAATCACTGGTTTAGGTACTGTGGATTGGGGAACTTCCCAGTCTGTTTTCATCCAGTCAGGACAATCTTGATCGTAAATCATCTGTAAAGCAGCTGCTGCGATCGCTTGGGGATCGTATTCGTCACTCAATTCTCGCACTAGGGGCAAGAAGGAGGCCATCCGTTCTCCTGCTAAGGATTCTTTAATTTGATTTTGTAGTTTCTCTAGGCGTTTAGCTTCTACTTGAGAACGACTGGGTATTGTGCAGGTTTCTAGCTTTTGACGGAGCCGTCGCTCAATTTGTCGCACCATACGGCGGTCAATGGGTTCGATGATAGAAATGGCGGTTCCTGTCTTACCAGCGCGACCGGTACGACCAATGCGATGAATATAGGTTTCACTGTTATCAGGTAGGTCATAGTTGATGACATGGCTAAGGTTTTCCACGTCCAAACCCCGCGCCGCAATATCGGTCGCTACCACTAACTTAATTTTGCCGTCCCGAAAGCGATGAACTAAGCGTTCTCTTTGAGACTGGGAGAGATTGCCATGATATTCGTCCACACTATGACCAATTTCTTGCAGTCGGGTGGTCAATTCTGAGGCTGTTTGTTTGGTGCGGACAAAGATAATGGCTGATTCAGGATCTTCCATTTCTAAAATAGGCTGTAGAGCTTTACGTTTTGACCATCCCCTTGGAACCATATATAAATGCTGTTCGATCCGGGTAGGAGCCGCTTGCTTTCGTTCTACAGAAACGGTGACAGGAGAGTTGAGGAATTGATTAACCAAGTCTCGGATTTCTCTGGGCATAGTAGCGGAGAAACAAGCCGTGTTACGGGTGTCAGGGGTTTTTCTGAGAATGGTTTTGACATCATCGATAAAGCCCATACTTAACATTTCATCTGCTTCGTCGAGAACCGCCCAACGTAAGGAATCTAGAACCAGTTTTTTCCGTTCTAAGAGATCAATGACTCGTCCTGGGGTTCCTACTACGATTTGGACTCCTCGTTCTAAACTACGAATTTGTCTTTCAATGGATTGACCTCCGTACACAGTTAAAATATAGAGGCGACGTTCTGTGGAAAAATCTTTTAAAGCTTCAGCCACTTGTTGGGCAAGTTCACGGGTTGGAGTTAAAATTAATGCCTGAACGTTGGGATTTTTGGTGTCAATTTTTTCTAAAATTGGTAAGGAATAGGCTGCTGTTTTTCCTGTTCCTGTTTGAGATTGTCCTAGGACATCATGGCCTTCTAAAACGAGGGGAATGGCTTTTTCTTGAATTTCAGTAGGATTTTCAAATCCTAGGGATTGTAGTTTTTCGATGCGGGCTTGGGATAGTCCTAGGGTCTCGAAAGAAATGGTCATAGGGTCTTGTTTCTTGGTAAGTTGACTGTTGATTAAACTTTGAGAAAAATGCAGCTAGATTTTTTATAGTGGTTCTTCAAACTGCCGATTATTTTGACTTATGTTAACATAAGCTTCTATCTGTTTCCACTGGGGTTTGTTGGTAATTTACTTGTTTGTTGTTTAGATAACTTTTCCATAGAGATCGTATACATCGGTATCGGTAATTTTGACAGTCATAATTGAGTTTAATTGGGCTTCTCCTTGAACATAAACAACTCCATCAACTTCGGGGGCAAATCTGCTTGAACGTCCAATATAATTTTGGGTTCTGGGATTTTCTTGTTCAATTAATACATCTACTATCTGACCCAAACAGGCTTGATTTTTCTTAGTAGCAATTGGTTGCTGTATTTCCATCAAGTTATTGCGCCTTTGTTGGGCTATTTCTGCTGGCACTTGATTGACCATTTTGTAAGCGGGGGTTTCTTCTTCGGGGGAAAAGGTAAACACGCCTACGTGATCGAATTCGTGTCTTTGGGTAAAGTTAATTAAATGCTCAAAATGCTCATCTGTTTCTCCTGGAAAGCCGACAATAAATGTAGTTCTCAAAACGGCATCGGGAAGGGCATCTTTTAACTTTTCTATAATCTTGTCATTGACTTGTCCTTGCCAGGGACGATTCATGGCTTTTAAGATAGTGGGATGGGAATGTTGTAATGGTAAATCTAGATAGGGCAAAACATTGGGAGTTTCTTGAATGGCTGCTATTACTTGAGGGGTTAATCCTGTGGGATAGGCATAATGAATGCGAATCCAAGGAATATCTACTTTTCCTAATGCCCGCAATAGTTCGGCTAGTTTCGGTTCCCCATAAATATCTAAGCCATAGTTGGTGGTAATCTGAGAGATTAAGATGATCTCTTGTACTCCTTGCTCGGCTAATTGTTGCGCTTCCGTCACAATTGACTCAATGGAGCGGGATCGCTGATTCCCTCGCAAATAGGGAATAATACAAAAGGCACAACGATAATCACACCCTTCTGCTACCCGCAGATAAGCCACTGCTTCGTTGGTGGTGCGATAACGGGGAACGGTTTCATCGGCAACAAAGGTAGGGGTTTGGGAAATTTCTGTTACCCTTTCTCCAGTTTCCACCCGTTCGATGACATCAACAATTTTTTGATAGTCCCCTGTTCCTATCAAAGCTACTGCTTCGGGTAACTCTTCTAATAACTGTTCTTGAAAATGCTGCGCCATGCAGCCAGAAATGATAATCTTTTTCTGAGCTTCGGCTAGTTCTACTAAAGTGCGAACCGACTCCTCCCTAGCTTCTTGGATAAAGCTACAGGTATTGACAATGACGTAGTCGGCCAATTCTTCGTTAGCGTCAATTTCATATCCCTGTGCTGCTAGAAGACCTAGCATATGTTCTGAATCTATACGATTCTTCTCACAACCGAGGTGAGATATAGCAATAGTTGGCTTGTTGCCCATGTATTATTTGGTTTTACCCCTTGTCTTCCACTGGGGCGAAAAACCAAGCAAATTCTCTAGTATAGCCTTTTAGCTAGGAGTGTTGTCGAGAATACTGGCTTGCCCCTTTTGTACTCTTAATCTATCTTAACAGATTTTTTTCTACAGGGGAAGTCTTGACGTTAAATTTTCTGGGATTGCAGTAGACTGTTGATACAATATTCCCTTTGAATACCATAGGTTAGGAGGATGTACGCAGGGGAGCAGAGGAGGCAGGGGAGCAGAGGAGGCAGGGGGAGCAGAAGAGGCGGGGGAATATAGATTTACAATAGCAATTTTAACTTTTACTGATTAAGCGAATTTGATATGAGTTATGCAATTTTCAAGTTTGCAGGTATGCCCTAGTATGTGAAAATAGTTGAAAATTTATTATTTGCGTTCAACTATTTGCGATGAAACCCATAAAATACCTCATAGGACTCATACTCTGTTTAACCATCGCCCTTGGCTCAAACACCACCCCAGCAAAAGCAACGGGGGTTTATGATCTCCCTGTTTTGAGTGCTGGTTCGGATACTTGGGTGATTGATCAAGCGGATGCCATTAGTTTTTCCAATCAAAATCGCTTAAGTGGTCAATTTAACAAACTTGCGCAAAACACTGGCAACGAAGTGAGAATGATTGCGGTGCGTCGTTTGGATTATGGAACCACCATAGAGGGGTTGGCCGAGGACATTTTTAGCAAATGGTATCCTAGTCCTGAAGAAAAAGCCAATCAGGTGATTTTGGTGGTAGATACTTTCACAAATAAAACGGCCCTGCGTCAAGGAGAAGCAACTCAGTCTGTATTAACCGATGAGATTGCTACCAGTGTGGTCAAAGAAACCGTTGCTGTTCCCTTACGCAATGGAGCAAAATACAATCAGGCGTTTCTTGAAGCGGGCGATCGCTTAGTGGCTGTTTTATCAGGGAATCCTGATCCCGGTCCTCCTACAGTGGAAGAAATTAATATCGAAAGTACCTTCACCAGCGCCGAAGATACAGATGATACGAGTGCAACCATCTGGGTTGTAGTCTTAATGGTCTTAGCTACGGCAATTCCTATGGCTACCTATTTCTGGTATGTAGGTATTCCAGGCAGATAATGGCAATTGAGAATGTAGAAAATTAATTCTAAATTCTACATTTTCAATTCTTCGCTTCTAAAGAGATATAATGACAGTAGAAGCTAGTGGAAATTATAATTTCCCCTAACGGTAATCAGAGGCAGAAAAATGTTACACAATCTAAAAAAAGCTTATCAGGATAATCCTAGTCGTGCCATAGCCGTTGGATTAGGGGCATTAGTTTTAACTCCTGTGGTCTTCCCTTTGCTAAAACCTGTAGCCAAAGCAACGGTTAAAACAGGGGTTATGTTATACGCAAAAACCAAAGGTACGTTAGCTGAAGCAAGTGAAGTGGTGGCTGATATTGTAGCAGAAGCAAAAGCTGAAGTGATAGCAGAACAGGCACAGAAAAATGCCCTTCCTGCTTCTAACCCAGAGGCAGTTAATGCAAGTCGGGGCTAAAAAAATTCTAGCACTCTAAAATCCCTGTCAATTTGTTACAGGGATTCTCGATTACAACTCATTGATCTAACATCATAAAGTTTTAGTTTGAGAGTTTTGGGGAGAAGAGACAGTTGAGGTGTTCTGAGTCTTGATCATGGTTTTTGGACTTTGAGGAGAGAGGTGAAGTCCAGTTTTAATAATAGACTTGAGCAAGGGGCGACCGAATTTTGTAGCCGCAGGAATGGCAATAGTTCCTAGTAAAATTACTCCCAATCCTAACATCCCAGTGGAATCACCCTTATGATGATGATCCTCAATAATTTCTTTGACGTGCAAGGTTAATACAGATTTATCCCAATGTATGAGTGACATCATCTTGGCCTCCTATTTTAAGTTGCTTTCTAGTTTGTGTTGAACAAGGGGACGTAAACTATTTAAGCCAGCCATGATGGCAGTTCCATTATGAATCAGGGTGGCTAACAAAGGGTTAAGGCCGATGGTGGTGGCTAACCCTAACGCCGCCATGTTGGGTGCAACAACCATGACGGTATTTTGAGTGATTAACTGTTTAGTTTGTTGGGCAATGGCGATCGCCTCTAATAAGTCTGATAAGTCATTGTTCATCAAAACCACATCGGCGGTTTCTCTGGCAATTTCGGAACCGTTTTCAAAGGAAATGGAGACATCAGCGTAGGCTAAGGCCACAGAATCATTAAGTCCATCTCCGACAAAAGCGACAGTTTTACCCTCATGATGCAAGGCTTGGACAATTTTAGCCTTATCTTCGGGAAACGCCTCTGCATGGACTTGGGAAGGGTCAATATTCAACTGTTTGGCTACTTCTGTCGCCCGTTTTTGGTTATCTCCCGTCAGGAGATGCACTTCCATGCCATAGTTTTGTTGCAAGTGATGGATCAATTTTGCACTTTGGGGACGCAAGGGATCGTTATAGTAAATAATGCCCTGACAAATTCCATCATAAGCGACATAAACAGGGGATAAATCTGCGTTTTCCTGCATTTTCACTGTTTCAATAATGGTGACTCCTTTACTGGTTAATAACTTCTGAGAGCCCACTAAGACTGTTTTTCCGTCGATAGTGGCAACCATTCCCAACCCTACCTCATAGTCCCAAGCTTGACGGGGTAAGATTTCTATCTTCTTACCCTGAGCATAATTGGCGATCGCTTCGGCAACGGGGTGAGTAATGCGTTGTTCGGCGGAGGCAGCTATTTGTAACACTTTGTCTGGCTCTAACCCTTGCGCTACGGTTTCGATTTGGACAACTTTAATATCGCCTTGAGTGAGGGTTCCAGTTTTATCAAAGACAATGGTATCTATTTCTGATAATAGTTCTAATGTGCGACCACTCCTGACTAAAATACCATGACGAGTGGTATGGTTTAATGCACCTAAAAAAGCTGTTGGCATGGAAACCCGAATTCCAGTTACAAAATCTAAGGTAAGAATAGAAGCTACTCGACTGGCATCTCTTGTTACTGTTAACATAATAGCTGCCAATAATAATGAGGGCATCATTAATTGTTCGGCTAAGTTGGCGGCATAGTTAGCCATTCGGGTGTCGTGAACTGGTGCTTTTTGTAGTAAGTTAAAACTGGCTGCTGCACGAGTTTTCTGTCCGACTCTTTCACATTTAATGCGAATCTCCCCTGATCTTAATAGGGTTGAAGCATAAACATAAGTATCTTGTTGGGCAACAATGGGCATTGATTCCCCTGTTAGTTGCTGTTGATCAATGGTGGCTCTACCTTTGATAACAATTCCATCAACTGGTATTTTCTCCCCTGGATAAACGACAACTATTTCTTCTACTTGTACTGTATTACTTTCAATAGAAATAATTTTTCCTTCTCTTTCGACCCAAGCGAAGTTACCAATAGTATCTAATAAATTACTGGTTTTGGCTTCAGTAGAACGAGCGGTTTTTTCCCTAATAATATCTCCCAGTTCATGGAGTGTAATAACTAAAGCAGGAGTGACAATTTTCCCTTGTAAACCGCTAAATATTAAAGCTAAACTATCCAAGCAATCAATATTAAGTTTATGCTTATTAATAACACTATCATAGGCTCTGTTTAGTACAGGTAAAGCAGCCTTTAGTAGCATTAAAATAGCTATTAACCTCAAGCCAGGTAGTCTGATTTTTAGGGCAGCTAAGGAGATAATAGTGGCTAAACCTGGATAGGTCAAACTTGACCATGCTGATAAATTTTCTCCTTTATTGGTGCTATTAATTTGACGAGAAATATTACCTTTTTTTACATTATTAATAACAGCAATAATCTGGCTCTTAATATTCAGATTTTTGTTTATTTCATAATGAATAATAATTGAAGCTGACCAACAATTCAAACGTACCTTTTTTATTCCCTCTACTGTGTTCAAATGTTCCTGAATAGCCATAGCAAAGGGTTGATCGTAAGTCAAACGATGCACTCTAACCCTAACTCTTCCAGGGACTTGATGAATGATAAAAGGTATTGATTTCATTTAATTTTTTATACTCGTCTTGTGGAGAGTTAGCTAGTGATAATTTCACCAGCAAAATTATCACTCATTGTTCTAACTAACGTTGGCTGCTTCTTCATTTCCTTGAGCCTGACTGAAAATACTTAATAATCTTAAACCAAGCTCAATATCAGACAATCCTTGGCCATCATAATTAATGATAACCGAAGCGGCAGAAGGATTGAGACGAACCTGAATAACATAATTATCTTCATTTAATAATTGTTGCAATCGTTGAGCGAATTCTTGATCTTCTGCGAGTCTAGGAACTTTAATACGAATCCGCCCAGGAATAGAATGAACAATGGTATATTCACTCTCAGATTCCTCATTAGCGTTCATTGCTCCTGTTGTTGCCACGGAATTATCGGTGTTTATTGGTTGATTTTTAATGGTCGCAAAAACTTGTCGAAATAAACTGGCCACAGCTAAATTGACTAATAAAGCATTGGTACCCCTCAGTTGAAAGCGACTGGTAACAAAAACACCAATAATCACAGGAAGAATCATTTCCACTTCATTATGCTGCCTGAGAAAGTGTATCAGTTGCTCTTCTGTTTCCTGAATTTTTTGCGGATTGGTTATGGGAATTGAAGCGTTACTTATCATAATGTTTCTCCTAGCTTACATTTTTCTGTCCTTTCTATTTTTGGTCAGGTTTTGTCCAGTTTTTCAGTCAACTGCCAACAACCTCCACCAGATTCAAGTGCTAAGATTCTCCGTCTTCTAAGCAAATAAGATGGGCTGCTTTATGAGCCAAGCTGGCACTACTTCTCCCTAACTTAATTATATATCTTTATCTCTTAGACTAGACTTGGATCTAATGCAATTTTTTTTCAATAAAATTTTAGCATGATAAACAACCCTCATGGTATGCCAGAATACTCTTTACAATATTTTTATGTCCATTAAGAAATATAGTATACTTTTTTGGTATCTTGTTTAAGAAAAGATTGAACGGTTTCCCGGTTAGGTTTATGATTTTTATTAGTCATGTTTTTGATTAGAATAATGTATAAATAAAAGGAGCGATCGCCGAGCCTTGAGTGAAAATAATCAATGCACCTAGTAACACTAAAGTAATAATTAAGGGGGCTAACCAATACTTTTTACGCTCATTTAAAAAGCCCCATAAATCTTGTAATAGTTCAATAAATCCTTCCATTAATAAGGCTTCTCCATACTAACTTTACTTTTAGTTTGACTAGAAATTCGATAGGTTTCTAATCTAATTTCAAACTTTCTTTTTAGAGCATCTCGATTAATAATTTTCATAATTAAAGCCATTGGAGTCACAATTAAAAAGAAAATAAGCCCTAAAATCACAGAACTATTCACCCATGCAAGTACCTGAGATACTTTCATCCATCCTTGATAAATAGGGGCAAGGGAGTTAGGAATAAATAAAGCTAAACTAACTGAAACACCACCAATTATCCAGGGTATTAATGGTAAATCATACCTCCACAATAAGGGTAAAATCAAGCCAAATAACAGGGCAATCATGGCTCCTGTTAATAAGCCAAATTCTCGTAATCCTTTTTTGTCCAACTTAGGTATTGCATGAAACATATTTTTTTATCTATAATTTAATTAATCTAGTTCAAATTCATTTTTCCAAGACTCATCTTTTTGCCATTGCGGTTGTTTAGATTTTGCTAATAAATAATTATTAATTACTAAGTAATCCATCTCGGTACGCATAAAACAGCGATAGGCATCTTCAGGAGTACAAACAATGGGTTCTCCCCGAACATTAAAGGAAGTATTCACTAAAACCCCACACCCTGTCAAGGCTTCAAATTGTTTAATTAATTGATAGTAACGGGGGTTGGTTTCAGCGTGAACCGTTTGTACTCTTGCTGAATAGTCAACATGAGTAACGGCAGAAATTTTTGAGCGAGGAACGTTTAATTTATCGATACCAAATAATTGTTTTTGTTCCTCAGTAATAGGAATATGTAAGTCTTTTTTTACTTCTGCAACTAATAACATATAAGGACTTGGTTTATCCAAATCAAAATATTCGTTAACTTTTTCAGCTAAAACAGAGGGAGCAAAGGGACGAAAAGACTCTCGATATTTTATTTTTAAGTTCATTACTGACTGCATTTTTTCATTACGAGGATCACCAATAATAGAACGATTACCTAATGCCCTCGGTCCAAATTCCATTCTTCCCTGAAACCAACCGACAACATTACCTTCTGCCAATATTTTTGCTACTTTGTTAAACAGTTCATTGTCTTGCCAATAAGTATAATGTGCTCTGACATCATCAAGATATTTCTGGGCCTCTTCATTACTAAATTGAGGTCCTAAATAAGCTCCTTTCATACCATCATAATTATTGCTATAACGAGGCTTTTCTAAATATTGATGCCAAATACTTAAAGCCGCACCAATCGCTCCTCCAGAATCTCCTGCTGCTGGTTGAATCCAAATATTTTTAAATTTACTTTCTCTTAAAATTCGTCCATTTGAGACACAATTTAAGGCTACACCCCCCGCTAAACATAAATTATCTGTTCCTAATTCTTGGTAAGCAGTATTAGCTAATTTTAAGACAATTTCTTCCGTTACTTTTTGAATAGACGCAGCAATATTCATCTCCCGTTGTGTAATTTTACTTTCAGGTTTTCGAGGGGGCTGACCGAAAAGTTGAGCAAATTTATGATTGGTCATTGTCAACCCAGTTGCATAGTTAAAATAATCCATATTTAGGCGGAAAGTTCCATCCTCTTTAATATCAATTAAATTCTCTAAAATTAAATCAGTATATTTCGGCTCCCCATAAGGGGCTAACCCCATCAATTTATACTCTCCAGAATTGACTTTAAATCCCGTATAATAGGTAAAAGCAGAATATAGCAAGCCCAAGGAGTGAGGAAAGTGGATTTCCCACTTAGGAGTCATGTGATTACTTTCCCCTAACCATAAGGAGGTAGTTGCCCATTCTCCTACCGCATCTAAACATAGAATAGCTGCTGTTTCAAAAGGGCTGGGAAAGAAAGCAGAAGCGGCATGAGATTGATGATGTTCAGTAAATAATAAGGGTGGAAGTTGGGATGTTTTGCAATTCCCCAGTTTTGCTAATTCTTTCTTTAAAACTGTCTTTAAATATAACTTTTCTTGTAGCCATGCAGTCATTGCTGTGACAAAAGAACGAAAGCCTTGGGGGGCATAAGTAATATAGGTTTCTAATAATCTTTCAAAGGTAATTAAAGGCTTTTCATAAAAAACAATATAATCTAACTCTTCTAGAGAAATATTGCCCTCTGTAAGTACATACATAATGGCATTTTTGGGAAACCTAGGATCATGTTTCTTACGGGTAAATCTCTCCTCTTGTGATGCGGCTAGAATGTTCCCTAATCGAACCAAAGCAGCCGCACTATCATGATAATAGGCAGAAATGCCCAAAATATTCATCTTGAATTTAGCCCTCCACCATGTTACTCTATTAAGGCTATGACAATGGAGACTCCATGGCCATAAATAAATACCCTAGATGATAACATAGAAGACGTAAAAAAATAAAATAAGATCCTCAACAGCCCAAACTATTAGGGATGTAGCTAGCCCCGAAACCTAAAACATAATATTCCCACAACTGGGATAAACTGGCTAAAAAGATTTTTTGAAGCAGGAAACCTTATAAAATGGCTACGATGGCTAGGGTGACACCAGTCCAAAATAAGGTCTTACTACGGGCAGAACATAAACCTGGTAAAATCATAACTGTTTATCTCCATGAAAAATAGAGGACTGCACTCTATCTATCTCCACTATACTATCACTAATCTAGAATTAACTCAGTACATTTCCAGGTTAACGGATATAATCTCGTTAGTCGCTCCGTAATTGCCATAAGTACCCCTAGAAAGATCAATACTGTAAATATGCCTATCATAGATGTTTCCTCTTATATTAACTTTTGTAAAGTAGCTTAATTACATACTACCTGGTTGAGACAAGCATCTGAAGGGAAGATAACCGAATCAGTAGAAATGCGCATTAATCTAGAAAGAAGACAGAATTGAAAGTAAATAATCTTAAATATGGCCTATTCTTTCCTCTTTGATGGCTAAAGCTAATTTTTGCGGGATATGATCCAAACTGGCTGAATTTTGCGCTTCTGAAAAAGGAGAAACGAAGGTATAGCAAGGATCACACTCTCCATCATCATAAACTTGCATCACCCACTTATCAGGTAGATTGTTAACAGTAACTTCTACAATATACCACCATTTATCCTCGATTTTACGGGACTTTTCTATCATCAATAACTGCTTTTCTTGAGCAGATAATTCCCATTCTTCTACAATAAAATTAACGGCTTTTTGTTCAGCTTCAGATAAAGAAATCATTACTAATTTTCTACCTCGTTGATCTTTTCAATTTCCCAGTGATCTGCGTCCATTTCTTCTAATAGAGCTTCTAGTTTTTCTTTTGCTTCGGCTGAAGACTTCGCTTTAATAGAGAAACAGGAACTAACTACAACTTCATAAAGCTTATCGGGATTGAACTTTTGAATACTATGTTTCATTCGTATCCAAGGTTAAGTTAATATATCAATTCTAATTTTATGATCTCTCATTAAGCTGTAAAATAAATATTAAAAAGGTAGGCATGGCTTACCTTAAATAATCAATTATGTTATTAAAATTTAACCTTTATTTAGGAAAAATATAAACTTAATCTTAAAAAAAACATCTCGTTAAAGAAGAAACAGTTAGCTGTCACAAAAATAAGAGATAATAGGGAGTACGTCTCAATTTTGGTCAGTGTTAAGCGTTATAATGCACGACCCCAGTACAATAACAAATTAGATAAACTTCAGATGCGAACCCATTATTGTAACAACTTAAGCGCAATAGATATTGAGAAAACTGTCACCCTGTTTGGATGGGTGGATCGACGTAGAGATCATGGCGGGGTTATTTTCATCGATCTAAGGGATCGTACAGGCATCGTGCAAATTGTCAGCGATCCTCAGCGCACGCCTACATCCTATCCCATCGCTGAGACGTTACGCAACGAATATGTGGTGAAAATCATTGGACAAGTTAGTAAGCGTCCCCCAGAGTCTTTAAACCAAAAAATTCCCACAGGGGAAGTAGAAATTTATGCCGAGTCTATTGAGTTATTAAATGGGGTAAATAAACAACTACCTTTTGTGATTTCTAGTTTAGATGCAGAGTTAGTTAAAGAAGAAACTCGTCTCAAATATCGCTATTTAGATTTAAGACGAGATCGCATGGCAAAAAATTTACAATTACGTCACGCTGTTGTTAAAGCTATGCGTCGTTATCTCGAAGATGAACAGCAGTTTATGGAAATAGAAACCCCTATACTGACTCGTTCAACTCCTGAAGGAGCAAGGGATTATTTAGTCCCTTCTAGAGTTAATCCTGGACAGTGGTATGCCTTACCTCAGTCACCGCAATTATTTAAACAATTATTGATGGTTTCAGGCTGCGATCGTTACTATCAAATTGCCCGATGTTTTCGAGACGAAGACTTACGGGCCGATAGACAGCCAGAATTTACTCAACTGGATATGGAAATGAGTTTCATGTCTGAAGATGAAATTTTAGCTCTCAATGAAGGGTTAGTTCGCTCTATTTTTAAAGCGGTAAAAAATCTTGAATTACCTTATCCTTTTCCTCGCTTAACTTATCAAGATGCAATGGAAAAGTATGGCACAGATCGTCCTGATACTCGCTTTGGTTTAACCTTAGTTGATGTTTCGGATATCGTCAAAGATAGTGGGTTTAAGGTGTTCTCTGGTGCTGTCAAAAATGGCGGTAAAGTTAAAGTTTTACCTATTCCTGGGGGAAATGATGTTATCTCTAATGTGCAAATTAAACCAGGGGGTGACTTATTTAAAGAAGCAACCGATGCTGGTGCAAAAGGGATCGCTTATATTCGGGTGAAAGAGAATAATAAACTCGATACAATTGGGGCGATCAAAGATAATTTAACGGAGGAACAAAAAAACGAATTATTAGCAAGAACAGGTGCAAAACCTGGATATTTGTTATTATTTGGTGCAGGAGATACAGATACAGTTAATAAGTCGTTATCTCGTCTTAGATTAGTGGTAGGGGAGCGCATGAATTTAATTGATCCTGATAAGATTAACTTACTTTGGATCACTGAATTTCCTATGTTTGAATGGAACGCAGATGAGAAGCGTTTAGAAGCTTTACACCATCCCTTTACTGCTCCTAATTTAGCAGATTTAGACGATTTAGCAACAGCGAGAGCGCAAGCTTATGACTTAGTTTATAATGGGGTAGAAATTGGAGGTGGTAGTCTCAGGATCTATCAAAAAGATATCCAAGAAAAAGTTTTTGAAACCATTGGCTTATCTTTGGAAGAAGCTTACAATAAGTTTGGCTTTTTATTAGAAGCATTTGAGTATGGAACTCCTCCTCATGGGGGTATTGCTTACGGGTTAGATCGTCTGGTTATGTTATTAGCAGGAGAAGACTCTATCCGTGATGTAATCGCTTTTCCAAAGACTCAACAAGCTGCTTGTTTACTGACAGAAGCCCCAGCTTCAGTTGACAGTAAACAGTTGAAAGAATTGCAGGTTAAATCAACTTATAAACCCAAAACAAAAGAAGAGTAAACTATCATTAGTAGAGACGTTTTATAAAACGTCTCTACAGTAACATAATCTTCTCGACTGTAATAATATAGAGCATCTTTGGGTAACAAATCATGACACAGCAATGGGAAGCGTTAATTGTTGACATTGATGAATACATGATCGCAGAATTTCCTATTATTCCAGGTTGCCTCAGTTAAGGAAAAACTCGTCAAGAAGCTTTACAAAATATTCAAGAAGCAATCACACTTCATCTAGAAGTTTTGCAAGAAAGAGGTAAACTAATTTCCGAAGACAACATAGAAATAACGTCAGTGAAAATATGAGTAAATTACCAGTTGTTTCTGGAAAACAATCTATTAAACCTTTAGAAAAAATAGGTTTTGCAATTTTTAGACAAAGAGGAAGTCATATTACAATGGTAAATGAGGTTGATAAAACTTTATGACTGATTATATTAATAACAATAATAAATTAGACTTCATTGCCAAAGAATTACAAGCAAGAGAAAAAAATAATTATCTTAGACAATTAAATCCTATTTATCCAAACAGTACAGTTACTGTTATTAAAAATGACAAAACTTTAATTAATTTTAGCTCAAATGATTATTTAGGGCTCTCAAAACATCCCAAGATTATTGCAGCTTCTCACGATTATCTTAACCAATATGGAACCGGTTCCACTGCATCCCGTTTAGTGACAGGAACCTATGATATTCATGACAAATTAGAGCAAAAACTAGCAAAAATCTGTAATAAAGAAGCAGCATTACTATTTAATACAGGATTTCAAGCAAATACGACTATTATCCCTACTTTAGTTAATCAAAAATCCTTGGTGTTATGCGATCGCCTGGTTCATAATAGTATCTTACAGGGTATTTTCCTGAGTAAAGCCCAATGGAAACGCTATCAACACAACGATTTAGAACATTTGGATATATTGCTAAAAAAAGCAGTTTCACAGGGCTACAATCGCATTTTAATCGTCACTGAGACGGTGTTTAGTATGGAAGGTGATCGCAGTGATGTCGACGCTTTGATTCAACTTTCTCAACAATATAATACACTTCTTTACCTCGATGATGCCCATGCTTTCGGTATCATGGGAGAGAAGGGTATGGGGCTGACTGCACATAAGTCAGGAATTGATATTAGTCTGGGAACCTTTGGCAAAGCATTAGGAAGTTTTGGAGCCTTTGTTACCACCTCTAAACTAATACGTGATTATCTGATTAATTGTTGTCCAGGTTTCATTTATACAACTGCTTTACCTCCTGCTGTTATTGGTTCCATTGATGCTGCTCTTGATATCATTCCCAATCTAGACAAAGAAAGAGAATATTTATGTCGGCAGATTGATTATGTACGAAATAAGCTCATAAATTTAGGCTATCAAGTTCTTAATTCAAATTCTCCGATTATACCTGTAATTATTGGTCATGAAGAGAAAGCATTAGAACTATCAAAATACTTAGAAAATAATGGCATTTTAGCAACTGCAATTCGACCCCCAACGGTTCCCAAAAATACGGCAAGAATACGCCTTGTTTTATCTAGTAAACATCAACAAAAACACATAGATTATCTTATTTCTTTACTACAAAAGTATCATGAATCTTAAAGGAGAAATTATTGCTTATCATGGTTGGAGTTTTGATAGCAATTGCTGGAAAGAATGGCAAAATATTTTATCAAGTAATTTTCACTTTAAAACTTATGATAGAGGATATTTTGGAGAAGAAAATTATCCTAAATTTGAACATGATAATCTAAATAAAATCATTTTTGCTCATTCTTTTGGCTTACATTTATGTCCTTTAGAACAACTAAAACAGACTAATATATTGATACTTTTTAATAGTTTTGCGGAGTTTCATCCTAATAGTGAAAAGCAGAGAAAACGATCACAATATGCCTTAAAATTAATGATAAATGAATTTCAAAATAATCCTCAAACAGTTTTAGAATCATTTTATAAAAAATGTTATTCTCCCTTTCCTTTCATTCCTCCAAACTATGATTTTATAAACTGGAAAAAATTAGAGAGGGATTTACACTTATTGGATACATCTCTTGTAGACGTAAATATTCTTAAAAAAGTACCCAATATTTATATAATTAATAGCTCAAAAGATCGTATTGTTCATACAGTTTGTGCTCAAGAATTTTTCAATAAATTAAAGATCAATAGTCAATCTTTTAAGGTTGAGGGAGTTGGACATACCTTACCATTTACTGACATCAAATATTGCTTACCCATTATTAATCAAGCCTTAGGAGAAATAGAAAATCATGGTACTGATTGAATTAAAAAAATCTAATCAAAAACAGAAAATAGCTAATAATTTTAGTAAAGGAGTTGACAACTATTTAGAGAATTCACAAGTACAGAAAAAATGTGCTGAAAAATTATTAAAAATAGCACAAAATTATACCAATTGTCTCCCAAACGGACCAATTTTAGAAATTGGATGTGGGACAGGTTTTGTGACTCAAGGATTGATTAAAGAGTTTCCTAATCAATTTTTAGATATTATTGATATTTCACCAGAAATGCTTAATTATTGTGCAGAAAATCTACAAATTACTAAAGCACAAAAAAAGTATATTCAGTTTAGAACAATGGACGGAGAACAACTAAAAGAAGAAAAAAATACGTATGCTGCTATTGTTAGTAGCTTTACTGTGCAATGGTTTCAAGATATTGTTAATAGTTTAAATCGTCTAATCAATACATTAAAACCTCAAGGAATATTATTAATTTCTTTTCCTAATGATCAGAGTTTTCCTGAGTGGAAACAGGCGTGTCATGAATTAAATTTACCATTTACTAGAAATCAATTACCCAACACCATAGAATTAACTCAAAAACTATTAATTCCACCCCATAATATTCATATTTTTGAACAAAAAGTCACTATGAATTATAATAGTGCAGCCGATTTTTTTAGAAGCCTTAAGATTATTGGTGCAGGATGTAATTTAAACCAAGAAAAATTATCAATACCTGAAATGAAACAATTAATTAACTATTGGAATCATCAATGTTATCCTGATCAAATAGAAGTGACTTATGAGGTTACTTTTTTAATGATGATAAGCTAATTGTTTCTCAAAGCGTAACCATCATCAACCATATCCTTAGATAAAAATTTAACCTATTCTTTAAGATTTAATTTTTGATTTGGCCATGGATAAATTTACGCTCTCCCCCCTATACCCTACACCCTATCCTCATACCAAATCCGCTTTAGAAAGTAGATAATCATCTTAAGAAGCCAGAGGGAGCAGGGGAAGCAGAGGAGGCAGGGGGAGAAAAAATATTACTCTACGATAATAAGCGAATCTGGTATAACTAATACTTTATGAAGCAGGTACAAGATGTGAGTGGAGCATGACAAACATAATCAGGTCGTAAGCATTTTTGTGATAAGATACCCTGATAATATGCTCATAGTCAATCGTTATTTTATTTTATACTATGCCTTGGTTTGTAAAAATTGAAACTGGAATTGTTAGCAAAAAAGTCTTTGATCAATATGTCCGTGATCATCAAAAATATGTCCAAGAATTAATTGAGCAAGGATATGAAGCAAAAACTGGTTATTGGGGAGACTATGGAGGAGGAATGTTATTATTTAAAGCAACTTCTCTAGAAGAAGCAGAAGCTCTTATTAAAAAAGATCCCCTCATTGTCAATAATTGTGTTGATTATGAATTACATGAATGGTGTATCGTTGTTGAATAACAAAAGGAGATTTTAACTATTTTTTTCTAGATGTTTTTTTAAACCAAGACTGAACTAAAAATCAAGCTGTTACCAATTATAATTTAATTGTCTGAGGTAAGTAAAATTATTTTTTGGGACTTCTTTACCTTGATATTAATTCTCTGAATCGGACAATATCAAAACCTTTTGATGTGCTAGGAATAGGTATATCTGACGGCGTTTTATGGGCAATTGGAACCTTTTCAAGTTAATTGTGGCTAAATCAGATAATAAGATAAAAAACTATCTACAGGTAATTCATCATATCTTCTTTTAACCTCAGTTCGATATAGAGCAATCTGGAGACAACTTAGTAAAATCAGCAGTCTCAAACCCTCATTGTCTGGTTTAAAAAAGAATAACCCCACACTCCTAACTCCTAACACCGAACTCACGTTCTTTTACTACCCGTTTTCCTTTTTATGTCTGATTTTGATGACATTCTAAATGTTAATAAATTCTAAAATATATGGACATAGCCTTTAGATACCGATCTGTCTTAGGCTTGTTCCAGTCAGGGCTATAATCCTCTTTAGTTCAGATGTATAGCAAAAATTCCGTTAATCCTGACTGCCAGTTAAAAAGGATATAAGTATATTTACTTATTCTTAACTATAAGTTGATTTTTCTTTAACTTTTTCTCGTTATTCTAACGGTTGAATAATTCGGGTAAAAATGAGGTTAATGATGTTCCTGAAGTTAGCAGTATCAAGTAAAGATATTGAAGAAATTGTTAAGTTAAGAAAGCGAGTTTTTGTTGATGAATTAAAAGTTCAAGATGAACATTATCAGGATGTTTTCAACGATTACTTTTGTAAGAATTTGATGGTGATGCAAAATGAGCGGCTTGTTGGAGCAGTTCGTGTTGCTTTTAATCGCCACACTCAACGCTTTTATGCTAGCTATATAGTCACAGCATCTCCTAAACGCAAGCGAACAGTTTTCGCACTTCTAGTGGGTGGAATGCTGCGTATTATGGAAGTAAATGGCATTCAAACTATCTATGCTGATAGCCATCAACAGATACTTGACGTATACCTCAAGTTCGGCTGCGAAATTATAGGAAAACCTTCGCGAAAATATGGTTTTACCTGTGAGTGGACTCCTATACGTTATCGGTTTTCTAAATCCACATCGGTGGCTAATTGGATGCTTGAGCGAGCCCGCCCTTTTTTGTCGAGGCGCCAATGCCAATGGAGGTATCCAGTTAACCTAATATTCTGCCGCACCATTAGAGAATATAAAACAGTTCTTGAACCATTAATTGCAAGTCGTCAAATATTCAGTCAATTTGCGGTAATAGGGCATAAAGTTCCCTCAAAATTGAGTAATTCCGAATTAATTGGATTAGACTCTATTAAAACTCAATCTGCTCAAGTTTGGTTGCAATCTCAATCTTCTTCCTTGAAAAGTTATCAAAAATCATCATTTGATCAATTCAATAGTTTGATTCCTCAAAAAAGGGTGTTAGCAATAAAGCGCAACAGTCCCCTAGTCCCTATGGCTAAATGCTATGCTATGTTGACAGGAACACGCTTGCAGATGGTTAATCATTTCTCTGAACTTGTGATTAATGAAGAAACTAAGTCAGTTTGGGTGTGGGTAATGTTAAGAGACTTGAGTCGGGATGAATGGGACATTATTGGTCAACAAAGCCAAAAAGTGGCTTTAGGTCTCCAAATTAGCAAAACAGTTCAAGAATGTTCCATCAATCTTGTGCGAAATTATCTTGATTTTATTCAACCCCAGACTCAACCTGTAGTCTTTGAAAACACTAAACTCAATCTGGAAGGTCAAACATACCGTCAGTTTGCGTTTTTTGGAAAATCTCATCTGATTGTTTCCAAGGAAGAACATTCTCTGAGTTTTCAAGACCAAAACTTATGTCAGGAATTACTCAAGAATGGATTTAGTTTTGGGGATACTGTAAAGCGGCTAAATTCGAGGTTGTCTTCATCTTTCTCTCGCCAACCCTTTCTTTTACTTGGCGATCCTACATTATGTACTATAAACCAGCCAGGCCTTTAAATAAAGTTCCACTCATTCATTTTGGCCCAATTTTGCCTTCTGAATGAGCAATTGTGGCATTTCCCATACTTATGAGGTACAAAATGTTTTAGTTTTGGGAGTTCGGAGTTCGGACTTTGGGAAGAAGATATTGGTGTACCTCATCAGAGTGAGAAACGCTTTAACGAAGTCAGAAGTTTTTTTTGAGACGACTATTTAAGCCTCGCCTCAAAAACGTTTCGCTTGAAAAAGCCAGGTTTTAGACCCTATTATCTCGATAATCAACTATCTAGAACCATTTCTGGAGTCACATCAAAAGGTAAATTATTAATCGTTTCTTTTTAATCGCAAGCTCTTTTTGCTACTGGGATAAGATAATGTTTATCTGAATTGGTGACTCCTAATTGTTCCAAAATAATGGGTAATCCAAAAAATTCACAAAAACTATAAACTTCAAGGATTTTATAGTATATTTGTTTGGGTAAGTTAATCTAGATCAAAAATTGTACAAATTTTGACGGATAATTTTGCCACAATTGAACAATTTGAGAATACTCAAACAGAAAAAATCAAATAGTTTTAATGTTTATTGTCAGTATTTTTGTCCTTTTTTTCTGATTAACAAGACTCATCTTTCAACAACCAAAACCCACTAAAAGACTCAACATCCGGACGAGATTGAATCGCTAAGAAGTGAACCCCTTGGGACTTTTGCTTAGTCTCTTCAAACCTTTGAGCTTCAGAAACACTACTGTTATCCGTTAAATTAGCCAAAATCCAGTTATCACTTAACCCTGTTTCTAAACAGAGAATGGGGGGAGACTGAGATTGAAACTTAAGACAAACTAACTCTAAACCAGACATCCAACCCGCCAAGGGTAAAGATCGTTGGGAGAAAATAATAAAGCCAGGAATTTTGCTGTCTGGGGAGAGATTGGCCAAAGAGAGGGGAAACCCTTCTCCAAAACGAATATCCCACTCATTCATCTCATCAAATGCTGCCGCTTCGAGACTAACAAACGCCCATTTATCAGATTTATCCCCTCTAACTGCATCAGGTAAGGTGATTGCATTCAGGGTAGGATAAGCAACGGAGGTGTTAGTTGCAGCCTTAGCGTCGTATCCAGGTTGAGTGGGATAGAAGTCGTTTTGTCTTTGTTGAAGCCAATTATTAAGAGTATAGGTGCGACGACTGGGAACAGCAGTTAATCCAGCATCATCACACGCTTTGACAATCATATTGTTCATCTGACGACGAAAGAAGCGTATTTTACTAGGACTTGCCCCTGCTTTTTCTATAGACCTTTCGATAGCTTGACGCAACCAGATGGAGTTAACCGTAGTTGAGGGACAAAATTGAGTGTATTTAAAACAATCATCCAGAGAATCCTCTGTATTAGTGGGTGTTTCGCAGATCAACACTTCCCATTGTTTCTTTTTATTTTCATCTAAAATTGGTCGTGAATAAAAATCCAGTTCCCAAATCTTGCCCATAATCAACCTTTAACCCATTATCACCACATTAATGATAATGCAAAATGTCCGCTCGTGAAGTACCCTAACTAAACTCTAATTATAGTTGGGGCTTTCAACTCAACAAAGATTTGGGATGCTACCCTTGTCTCTGGGTAGGAAGCCCGCCGTGTAACTACTGGATTAGAATTGAGTAGTTCACTACACAGAAATCTAGAATGGCAATATGAAACGTAAAAATTTTAAAATCTCGAATTAAGAGTAAAATAATCCAATCTTTATCATTCAATTTATACCTATGAATAAAGTAATTTGGTTTAAATCTTTTAAGGTTATTAGAATAATATTATTTATGTTCAATCATACATAATTGATTTTGTCTTTATCTAAATCCAAATATTCTTCTCCCCATAATGATGTTAGTCGGTTTAAGTAATAGCTATCTGCTGATATTTGTTCTTGTTCATCCATGAAGTAGATTTGGTTAAGTTGTTGCTTATTCATAGTTTTAACTCTCTTGATTAGTTGAATTTATTGGTTATTGCTTTATATTAATTTTATATACTAGGTATTATCTTGTATGTGATTTAGATCATATTATATTAGTGACCTTATAAATTTTTAGACAAGCTTTACCTTGAGAAGTAGGAAAAACTATTAATGGAGTGGAATTAAAGAAACTTACGAAATTAATTAAAATGTTTGCACTACCCTAAAAATTTACTCAGTTTTTGTATTAATCCCATCAATGAGTATTTATACTTGAGCATAAACCACTGCGCCGCACATCCTGTCTCAACTCTAAAAATTGTTTGGTGCAAGATGTGATTTATCCCTATTGACCTTGAAAGTGCGGAAACACCTCCACACTTTCAAAGCTGCGCCCCCAGCTAAATCTGATTTATTCTTGGTGATGTAGATTTTAGGACTTCTGCCAACATTCTGTTAAACAGACTTAACTGTAAAAAAACGATAAGTAACAACAATTGCACTAATCAAGATAAGAAGCCAGAAGACAAAAATTAATCGGTTTAGCCAAGGATTAGAAATTTTTTGTTGAAGCACAAAGGGAAAGAAATTAATCTGATTCCACTTGTTAACCAGTTTTTCTTTTTCGGGATAGTTGGGAATACAATAGCTAACAAGAGAAGGATTAACATAACAAGCAATATTAATCACTCTTTGAGCTAAGCGTAGCTGATACTGAGATCCTGGAAAAGCATTTATTTCTTGAAAAATCTCTAAATTTAAAGGCATAGTCACCGAAGCCAGTTGAACAATGATAGCAACAGTAATTATTGCTTTTACTGCCATTTTTTTAAGAGCAGATAAAGAAGGAAGTTCTTTAATTAATACAGCAATTAAAGGAAGCAACAATAAGTGAAGGGATGTGACATGATATCTAGCAGCCCAAGCACTATCTCCATGCCAGAAAAAGAAGCGACTATAAGCCACTAAATGTAGGGAAAAATTCAAGACTATTGTTATTAAATACCACTGAAGATAAGGGTTAAAGCGTCGCCAATAAGCAATTCCCACCACTAAACAAGGAAAAAGGAGGGGATCATAAAGAAAAATACTTTTTGCTGGAGAAAAAAATGGACCGAGTATGCCAACATGAGGAGAGTTAACTAAAGGATAGTTTGGGGGAAGTTGTTGCAGCCCCTCCCACATTGGATCGGTAGCTAGTTGAAGTTTTTCGACCCTTTTTCCACTAGCAAAAAAACTACCATATCGAATAATATCAAAAAGACGGCCTAAAAAAGTAAACGGTATTAATCCCAGGAACCAGATACCAATATCCTGAATAATTTTTCTGATATTTTTCGTTTGATACAGTAAACATCCTAGCAAAAAACAACCAACTGTAAAAACATGAAGAACGCAAGTTATTCTAATTAAAATGCTTCCCCCTAATGCTAAACCACTCCAGAAAAGCAGTGGATATTTTTTGGTCTTAATAAATCCTAAAACTCCTGCATACCCCACAATTAGTAAAGCGAGAATTTGGTTATTTTGTTGATGTACTTGAGCGTAATGAAGAGCGGTAGTAGCTAATAATAAAAACAAGCTAGAAATGGCTGCTACTTTGTCAGGAAAATCCAATAAATTAAGTAACCAATATCCAGAAACAACCACAGCAATATTAATGGGAATAAAAATTAGAAAACTAACCGTTAATTCCCGCCAGGATTCTTCCTCTAAAATGGGAAAAACCTTCGATATTTGTGTTCCTAACCAATCGCCAGGAAGCATTAATAAAGACTGCCCTTGTTCATAAGCAATATAACGTTTATTATCAACCCCCATAATTCCAAATCGAATATCCCCTCTTACTTTTCTATTCATATTAGGGGTAATTTGAACCTCTTCTTTTCCTGTCCACCAGGCATTAGCCATTTGTAGCCTTAGTTCGGTATCTAGAACACCTAGATTACCTGCATTTGTTAATAAAAGCCATAAAAAAGTAATTAATGTAATCTGTTTTAAATATTTCATATCAATCAATCATTGAATTTGTCCTCAGATTCCCTTAACCTCGTCGTTAACTACGGGATCTGATCACAGGATAAGATAAATAAGCCATGCGTTTAACTTCTCGTCTACCACGGGCAACGGAATCTAAAATGAGTCCACAAGTAAAACTTAAAAAAGCCAATAACATAATCGAAGCTGCTAAAATGGCTGTGGGAAATCGAGGTACTAACCCCGTACTTAAATAAGTCGTCAATACTGGTAGACTCAAACCTAGAGAAATAAGCCCTAAAATAATAGAAATAATACTAAAGAAAAGAAAGGGACGAACTTCTTTAAAAAGTAAAATCGCCGTTCCTAAAACTCGCCAACCATCGGTAAAGGTTTTCAGTTTACTTTCAGAGCCTGGGGGGCGCGAACCGTATAGGGTATATTCCTCGGCGAAGGGTAGCTTTAACTCTAAGGTATGGACGGTTAATTCGGTTTCAATTTCAAAACCACTGGAAATGGCCGGAAAAGATTTCACAAAGCGACGAGAGAAGACGCGATATCCTGAGAGCATATCTTTAAGTTGTGCCCCAAATAAGAACTTAACCACTCCTGTTAAGAAGAGATTCCCGCTACGATGACCCAAACGATAAGCTTGTTGATCATTTTCTGCCGAACGACGAGCCCCAACCACCATATCAAGATTATGGGTTAAGAATTTATTAATGAGTTGAGGGATAGCGTCCACCTCATAAGTGTTATCCCCATCCACTAAGACATAAATGTCAGCCTCAATATCAGCAAACATTCGTCTGACGACATTCCCTTTTCCTGGTAAGGGTTCGTAGCGAACGATTGCACCGGCGGCTTGGGCTTGGGAGGCTGTATCATCGGTGGAGCGATTATCATAAACATAAATCTCTGCGTCTGGTAGAGTAGAGCGAAATTCTTTCACCACTTGAGCAATGGTTAAGCCTTCATTGCGACAGGGAACTAACACCGCTAAACTACAATGGGTTCGACTGATGGTTGGAGATAAAGATTGATTGTCTAACATTTTTGATAAAAATATTTTTATCGTATTATATAGTCATTGGGACTTTTATTGTTTTTTAACCGAATGTCGGGCAGAATTCCCTAACGTTCTACAACTTAGGGATGAATGCCCGACCAATAAATAGACCGCGTAGCGTCCTCATTTCTTAGTTTCTAGTCCTCCTGATTGATGTTTGATATATTCTTTGACGAC
>JASJEA010000310.1 GCA_030064935.1 Crocosphaera sp.
ATCGAGTTTGTTAGCTCACCGCCGAGAAGCCCCGCACTGTACCGTAGGTCAGTGTCGGGATGATAGGCGGTTAATTGAGGGGTTCGATGCCCCGAAAATTAACCAACAATTATTTGCTAGGGATTAACAATTTATCCCTAAATATTGTATAATAGGTTGATATCAATAAGATACTATTCGTGTTAAACCTTAATTATTGCTATAGAATTTATCCTGATACCAGCCAAGAAAAGGAATTGCTTGACTGGCTAGAAATCTGTCGAGGTGTCTATAATTACGCCTTGAGAGAAAGAAAGGAATGGATAAATTCTCGTAAGTGTAAGGTTAATGCTTGTAGTCTTCATTCTGAGTATATTATTCCTGCTGACCAGCCATTTCCTGACTACTATAAACAGAAAAAAGCTTTAACTAAAGCCAAAAAAGAATCCCCCTCACTTAAACGAGTTCAGTCTCAAGTCTTACAAGAGGTTATAGGTCGATTGGATAAAGCATTTAACTTTTTCTGGAAAAGAAGTTTTGGGTTTCCCAGGTATAAAAAGTATGGTCAGTACCGTTCTATTAACTTTCCTCAGTTTAAAGATAATCCTATTTACGGCTATCAGATAAGACTGCAGAAAATAGGTAGTGTCAGGGTAAACTTACATAGGCCTATCCCAGATGGATTTGTTGTTAAACAAGTTCAAATAGTTAAGAAAGCGTCTGGTTGGTATGCTGTTGTTTGTATTCAATCAGATGTTAAAGTTCCATCTCCTAAACCCTATGGTAAATCTTTGGGTATTGATCTTGGACTTGAGAAATTTATCGCTACCTCACAGCAAGAGTTGATAGCTAGACCCAAGTTTTTTGTAGAACTTCAAAGTCAGCTTAAATGGCTACAAAGAAGATTATCTAAGAAACAGAAAGGGTCTAAAAATTGGCATAAAGCCCGTGAAAAAGTAGCTAGACTTCATGAGCATATTTATAACACTCGTAAGAACTTTCATTACCAAGTAGCTCATCATCTTTGTGGCCAAGCAAATATTATTTTTGCAGAGGATTTAAACCTAAAAGCTATGTCTAGAGGGATGCTATGTAAGCATACTCTTGACGCTGGTATGGCAAGTTTTCTCGAAATATTAAAGCACGTCGCATGGAAACGGGATGTCTATTTTGAAAAAGTTGATGCTAATTTCACCAGTCAAACCTGTCCTAATTGTGGAGTGGTAACAGGGAAAAAAGACTTGTCTCAACGAGTACATAAATGTTCTAATTGCGGTTTTATAACCGATAGGGATGTTGCTGCTGCGATGATTGTAGAGCAACGTGGACTTGCAGCCCTCGGACTGGGGGTCAAGCTGCCTGTGAAGGAAGAGGTTATCGGGGATGTCCCTAAAAAGCGGATGCGACCGAGTCGCCGTAAGACGGCGACTCGCAAGCGCACCAAGCAAGACATCTAGAGCCTCCCGTAGAAGCAGGAAAACCTCATAGTGATATGGGGAAGCCCGCACCGTACCGCTTCGGTTGGTGTCGGGAGGATGTCACAGTTGTAAATGTCTAATATTGATCGGTTCTGTCAAATCACGAATTCTATACACATCTAAGCTGAATTGATTATACGTGAAAGGTTCCGTCTCTACTTTTTGTCTCTTTGTTAGAGTTTTACGATTCTTTTTAGTATTTTTCTTGATATCAAATAAAACATATTTATAAATAAAACTAATACTTTTATCAATTTCATAAAAATTTTTTAGTATGTTCAGTAAATAGTCCAGGAATAACTCAGAATTTTTGTATTTTAATACACATTCTTCCTCTTTCAATCTTTGAGATTTAAGTTCACACAAAAAAATATAATTCTGTTCATTTAGCTGTGTAAATATTATCCCATCACAGGCTTTATTAATAATGGAAGCATTAGGAGCAAAATAATTACAGATACGTTCATTATCTAAATCAAGTTTAAACCCATAGGTTAACGACGAGTTAAAACCTTTAATTTCTACTCGTTTAAGCTTTGCTTCAGGATGCTTCTCAGTAATTATAATGCTACTATCATTAGGGTTATCATTGTTGATTAAAAGCTCATATTTTTGATTAATAACTTTCTTCAAATTGTTAATTATCATAAGCAATATCTAAGTTATCTGTAACTTTGTTATAAACATCATTCATGTTCTTAATTTCATCATCAAAGGTTGGAACAAAAATTCCTAATGGTGTAATTTCAGCAGGATTTAATGTATTATTTTCTGCAATATAAACTCTAACTTGATCAGGATCTAAAACATCTTGATCTTCATATCCATACTTTTCCATTAACTCTGATTTATTGTCAAATTCATTGTTGAAAACAATTAAGTTGTTCAATTCTTCAATTAAATAATCACTATGGGTTGTCATCAATAATTTTAAACCACATTTTGTTAATCTTGCAAACAGTTTAGCTAATTTTCTTTGATTTTCTGGATGTAAATTTAGTTCCGGTTCATCAATAATCAAAATGTCCCCTGGTTTGGCAAGATGTTTCAAATAAAAATATAAATTCATCAATGATTTAACAGTTGACGATGCTGAATATAATGGTATTTCTTGCTGTTTATTATCTTCTGTAAATTTAAAAGACATAGAATAATCTGTTACACTATAATCACCTCCTATTATGTTGGTTAATAAATCTATTATTTCAGGAATAGTTTCAGCTAAGTCTCCATTTCTTTTACTAATTATATCCAAATCTCTAACAAAATTTATTTCATCTTGTACTGGTTTAGAATATCTAGAAGTTCTCTTATTCAATATTTCTCTGAAATCAAAAGATATATTTTGATTTATTTGATTTTTCATCATGTCTATCATGAGGGTTTTATTTAGATCAAGTTCTTTGTAAAATAAAGAAACTCCTGTTCTTTCTGAGGTGATAATAAAAGGATCAGAAAAATATGATTCTGAAAAAATACTGCTTAAACCTTGATTAATCAACTTTTCAATAGTAGATTTATTTGTATCTTTTTTAGCCTTTTCTAAGTTGCCTACTTTTAATGTATCTCGAACTAAACTAATTTCTAAAATACTAATTTTTTTAAAATTACTAAGAAGTAAACGTAAGTCATCTTCTTCACTTATAATATCTAGACTGCGATTTGCAATCATTCTTTCTGAATTTTCTAGCCTCCAATCATCTGTTTTAGCCGTAAAATTTGCTTGCTGTAATAGCTTATCATTTAGATTGAAAATTTGTGGCAAAAACTTGGAGTAAAGTTTTGAAAACTCAACGACAGAATTAGTAAATTTATTATTATATTCAGATAAATTAATTTTTACAGTTCCTTGTTCTAAAAGCTGATTTACTTCATTTTCTATTTCAAAATCTAAATTAGACTTCAAAGTTTTCAAAAATCCATAAATAGCATAATTAACATAAGTTTTGCCTGTATTATTTTTACCGCAGATAATCGTTAAATCTCCTAACTCAATTTCTGCTTGTTTAATGTATCCTAGATTATGAATTTCAAACTTCATATTACATTCCCCTACAAGGTTATTAAAATAATAAGCTTAATTATAACAACTAGATTTAATAATATCTAAGGTTTAAGATTTACTCCTCGAATTAACCAACCAATGAAACCAGTGACAGAAGCAGTAACACTATAACAAAGATTTGTTTCCAGTTTTTTAATTCTCCTATTTTCTAAACTAAATCTGGGATTTTTTGGACTAAGGGTTTTTTCGCTTGTAAAGTTGATTATATTTTCCCTACATTAACTCTTAAATCAGTTAATTAGGTTTCAACAACACCTAATCTTTCTTTAATCTGGTTTTGATTTTTTTCTAGTTTATCAAACCGACTATTAATGAAGTATTTTAAATCTTTGAAATCATTCCCTGTAATCGTTGACATGGCTGAAACTCCTATGAGTTACTCTTACAATAATAATATCCACTAATTTTCACTAGGGGATAACTGCATCTTAATGCTTAATCAATTGACAAACAATAATTATCTAACTTTCTTGTAACCAATGACCAGCATCTTTGGCATGATAAGTTAGGATTAAATCAGCCTCAGCACGCTTAAAACTGGTTAACGTTTCTAATGACGTGAATACTCAATAATTTGTAACCTTGGCAAAATGTTCAAATTATCGTTATAATTTAAACAGACCACATGGGGCCGCAACGGCTTCGACAGGTTGGCGAAATCCGAATTGTGATACAAGCCGAGAGTGAGTCTCCTCTCGTAAATCAAAGGCTCAAAAAAATAGTAACTGCGAACAACATCGTAAGCTTCAAGCGCGTAGCAGTAGCTGCGTAGAACTCTCTCATAGAGTCGCTTACCTCTGATCTGACTCCGTTAAGGACTCGGAGGTACCAACCCCAACGGATGCCCTTTATAGCTATCTCTGGTTGGCTATTGAGCTAAGACTTCACCAGTGCATCCCACCGTTCGGGATAAGGAACGGTTCCCGCCTTGAGGGTCAGAAAGGCTAAGCTTGTGAAGGAGCGGTAGGTCAATACCCAGTCTGGACAGCAGTTCGACTCTGCTCGGCTCCATTAAAAATAAACCCTTTTGTGGCTTTCTCCAGTGAATGGGAAAGCCATAGTTTTTGGTTTAATCCATTTTTGAAGCATACCAAAAAGCCCAAAACACTAAGACAGCAAACAAAGAAGTACCAAGGGTGATAGCTAGGTTGTGGAATGCTTGAGAATCAATAAGAGTCATGTTTTGTTCCTAGGATAGAGGAATTACTATTGGGCATCAGCCTAAATGAAGGAGATTATAAGTATTTCTTGAATGGATCAAAGCATCAATATTCATTGTCTATCAAACGACCAAGCAACACGGATCCATCGTATCATTAATTTTATCGATTATATACATAAGAATCATTAATACAATCCCAATCAATGACTTTATGTTAACAAGTCTGACGAATTGTTCCAGCTTATTTGGTCATCTGTCCTCATTATTGGGTTTAATGATCGTTAATGCCCCTAGAATTATATCTAAACCTTTAATTTATCTGAACTTTAATTAAGGTATTTTTAAGGTTGGTCTCAATAGATTACATTTTCCTTAAGAATCATCAAACTATGACTTGACTCACTAAAAATAGAATTAAGTTTGAGTCATTAATACTGAGTAAAAATGGGTGAGAAAAAGCGGATTGGAATTCTGACCAGTGGTGGGGACTGTGCGGGGTTAAATGCCGTTATTCGTGCGGTGGTATATCATGCAGTAGAAACCTATGATTGGGAGGTCATTGGTATTCGAGAAGCAACCCTTGGGTTAATGAGTGATCCCCCTCGATTCATAAAATTTGAGAGCGATCACTTAGATAATTTATTGTTAATGGGAGGAACTATCTTAGGGACAACCAATAAAGGTGATCCTTTTGCCTTCCCCATGAGTGATGGAACATTACGGGATCGTTCCCAAGAAATCATTGATGGTTATCATCACTTAGGCTTAGAGGCTTTAATTGGTATTGGAGGGGACGGAAGTTTAGCCATATTACGTCGTCTGGCACAACAAGGAGGCATTAACCTTGTAGGAATTCCCAAAACCATCGATAACGATGTCGGTGCAACAGAAGTATCCATTGGCTTTGATACCGCCACCAATATCGCCACAGAAGCCTTAGATCGTCTTCATTTTACTGCTGCGAGTCATAACCGTGTCATGATTTTAGAAGTCATGGGAAGAGATGCCGGACATATTGCCTTAGCCGCAGGCATTGCAGGGGGGGCAGATGTCATCCTTATTCCAGAGATACCCTATCAGATCGAAAAAGTTTGTCAGAAAATCCGCCGCAGACAGGAAAAAGGGAAGCATTTTTGTCTGGTTATGGTATCAGAAGCCGTAAGAACGGAAGTCGGGGAGCAAATTACTGACTTAAAACAATTTGGAGAAGATCGTCTAGGGGGGATTGGTAAATATATTGCCGAACAAATCGCTGCTCAAACTGGGGCAGAAACCCGTGTAACCGTCCTTGGCCACATTCAACGAGGAGGCATACCCTCTCCTGTAGATCGCTTATTAGGGTCAGCTTTTGG
>JASJEA010000311.1 GCA_030064935.1 Crocosphaera sp.
CGAGGTGTCGGGGGTGATGAGCCTAGATAACTGGCGTAGGGGAATACCCCTGTGGGCAGAAATATCCCGTCGTGAGTCGGGAAGCCCACGCTATACTGCCTAGCAGTTAGCGTGGGAGGATGTCACCACGACTATTGAGAACAGTATCATTTGGGGACATGGTGGAACAGCACTTCAAGCAAATTCTTTTGTAAGGTTTAACGCAGGAAACACCAACATCATCCAAGATGGACAATTTGGCGGAATTAATCAAGATCCTTTATTTGTCGATGCCATTAACGATAATTTAAACCTCCAAGACAATTCTCCTGCAATTGATGCTGGAAATGAGAATTTTCTCCCCGCAGACAGTCGCGACTTAGACGGTGATGGAAATACTTCTGAAGCTATTCCCATTGACTTAGGAGGGATACTTCGGGTTGTAGATGATAGCGTTGATATCGGTGCGTTTGAATTTGCTACCAGTCTTCCACCAGTCATTGACAATCAAACCTTCTCCGTTGTTGAAAACACTCCTCTCAACAGCATTGTTGGGACAGTGGTTGCGACAGACAACAATAATGATTCCTTAACCTACAGTATCACCTCTGGAAATCCTAATCTTGATGGAGACGCAACCTCTGCATTTTCCATTGATTCTGACGGAATATTACGAGTATCAGATCCCGATGATCTCGACTTTGAAACCAACCCCAGTAATGCTTTAACCGTAGAAGTCAGCGACGGAGAATTGATCGATACTGCCACCATTACCGTTAATTTAACCGATGATCCCAACGAAGGCAACCAACCACCGCAAATTACTAACCAAAGCTTTACCCTAGCGCAAGATAGCAGTAATGGAGATGCAGTGGGAACCGTCAGTGCAACCGATCCTGAAGGGGACAGCATTACCTATAGTATTACCAATGGAAACCCCAATGTTGACGGAGATGGAACCCCAGCGTTTACTATCAACCCAGGAACAGGGTTGATAACAGTTGCAGATACGGATGATTTTGGAACCGCTAACAGCTTTAATTTACAAGTCACTGCAACGGATAATGGTGATCCTTCTCGCGCAGGAACAGGTAATATTACCGTTAATTTAGCAGAAGTTAACCTTGCACCTGTGGTTAATGACGCTAACTTCACCTTGGACGATAATCCTGCGGTTAACCAAATTGTTGGAACCGTCAGCGCAAGCGATCCCAACAACGATACCCTAACCTACAGTATCACCAATGGCAATCCCGACTTAGATAACGATGGAACCTCTGCTTTCAATATTGATAGTTCAGGAACCATTACCGTTATCGATCCCGATGATATCGACTTTCTCGTTAATCCTAACCTCAATCTTACGGTTACAGTCAGCGATGGTAATTTAAGCGATACTGCACAAGTTTCTATTATCGGCGAAGGAATTCCCACCGTTAACCCTATTAGTAATGTAAGTGTCGCCGAAGGAATTACTGCTGGTGATGTGGTTATTGCAGCAGAAGATGTTACCGCAACCGATCCCGATACTCCGGTTGGGGACTTAACCTTTGCTTTGAGTAGTGTTCCAAGGGATAACAACGGAAATGAATTCTTTGCTATTGATGCAACCACAGGAGAAGTTACCATCACCCAAACAGGGGTAGATAACCTTGATTTTACAGGATTGACCCAATTCTTCAACTTGGGAATTACCGCATCCGATGGAGTGCAAATTTCCAGTCCCGAAACGGTGCAAGTTTTAGCCAATACCCAAGCTGCAACCGTCGAAATTAATCTATTTCAAGATAATAACGGAACATTAGGGGATGTTATTGAGTCAGACGAGGCTGTTTTAGGAGATAACTTCTTCGTCGAAATCAAATTAGGAGACATTCGCACCGATGCTGCTGGTTTAGTTGCTGCGGCCCTTGACTTAGGGTTTTCTGCGGACGTTGCCCAAAATATCGACGATTTCTCCGATTTAACTTCTATCATCACCTCTGACTTTCCCTTATTCCAAACCGGAACCGTTAACAATACCACTGGAACTATTAACAACTTAGGTGCAGGTTCCCTTCCTACAGACAATGGATCTCTGTTGGGAGTGAATCAAAGCGATCGCTTCGTACTATTACACTTTACCACCACAGATGATCGTGATGACTCCCAAATAGTCCTAGACTTAGATACGTCTCAAACAGGTTATGCAGACGGGTTATTTGCCGATCCCGCCGACACTCAGTTTAGTCGTACTTTAATTATTAATGATGCGCCAGAATTAGATGCGATCGCTAATACTAACCTCTCAGAAAATGCTGCATCAGGAACCGTTGTCGTAGCAGGAAACCTGGTTACTGCCAATGATGATCAATTTGGTGATACTCCAACTTTCACCTTGAATACCTCCCCTACCGATGGTAATGGGAACGCTTTATTTGCCATTGATGAGAATACAGGGGAAATTACCCTTACTCAAGCAGGAGCAGACACCATTGATTTTGAAAGTGGCACTACCTCCTATAATCTCGGTGTAACCGCTTCTGATGGCTTTAAAACCTCTACTGAGGAAACTTTTACCGTCTCTATTCTTAACGAAAATGAGGCAATTATTAAAGTATTCCTACCCAATGGAGAGGAAGCGACGGGAATGGACGATATTACTTTCACCACCGAGTTATCACGGTTCCGTACTGGCATTAATAATGAGCCTGTGACAGATAGTGAGTTTGTCCGTCCTAATTTTGCAGATACCTTCAAATTCATCGATATTTTAAACGATACGATGGGAGACGAAGATATTTTACGAATTACGGACTTTTCCATTTTAGAAAACTTAACAGGGGTTCGTATTGACGCACCAGAGGGTGATATTTTAATTAATCCTGGAGAAACTAAACGATTCTTCTTAATTTATGCTCCTAATGAAGCAGGGGAAAACTTTAACGAAGATAACGGTTTAACTATTATTAGTAACGCCACCAATGACTCTAGTTTTGACGTTCATTTAGCAGGGAAATCCACATTTAATAGTGATATTTCTTACGATGGACAAGTCAATTTAACTGATTTAGGGACATTACAAACCCCTGGATTATTTGGTAGTGAAAATGGTCAAAGTAACTACGATCCAACGGCTGACATTACAGGGGATGGCAAGATTAATTTAGGTGAATTAGTAACCTTAAATGCTGAGTTAAATAGTTCAGTTATTTAGGTTTATAACACAAGTATATTGCTTGTAAAAATTAGGTTTTAATGGGTTAGATATTGCTAACCCATCCTACAAAATAAAGGTTCAGGTAAAGGTTCATTGTCTGCTTCATAAGCAATAATTAGTGATTCTATAGCTTCTTTTCCATTCATAACTGCTTCCTCATAAGTATCACCATGAGTTCGCCAGTATTGACCAGGAAAATCAGGTAATGCTACTAAAAAACAATCATCTTCATCAGACCATTGAATAACCATACGATACTTAATTTTTTCCATTGTTTTGTTTCCTTTCAACATCTTGAATAGCTTTTAAAACCTCTTTTTCTTGGTAACGTTTAGCATCGGCTCCATCTTTTCCAGAAACAGTAACTTTTCCTAAATAAAAAGGATGAACCCAGTTAGTATGACTACCTTTACCTGGTTTTTGTATAAACCCTGCTTTCCGTAGCATTTGCTTTAACTCTCTCACTTTCTTCGGCATTTTGCCATTATTTTTTTGTTCACTAATCCATCATAACTCAGGAAAAATCAATTATGACGACTCTCACCACACAATTCAATATTAGAACCGATAATAATGGCAATCCTGGAACTATTATTAATAGTCCTTTGAACACGGGAGATAGCTTTTTTTTGGAAGTATTAATGGGAGATATTCGTGATGGTGCTGTGGGAATTACTAGCAGTAATATTGCGATTTATTTTGATAGTAATCAACTCCAAAATATTAATAATCCCTTCAATCCTAGTTCTGTAGATAGTCCTTTATTACCCTCAACATTTCCTCTATTTAGAACAGGAAATTTAGACAATATTAATGGAACAATTACCAATTTAGGTGGGGCAGCTTTTCCTACTGCTTTTATAGGTTCCCCTATTGGAATTAATCAATTAGATACTTTTAGTTTATTGCATTTCCAAGTAATAGAAACGGAAAGCTCTACAGTAACCCTTAATATTGATTTAGGGCAAACTGGTTTTCTTGATGGTACCTTTGCCAGTGACTCACCTAACCAAAGTCAATTTACTCAACTGATAGAAGTTGCGTCATCTAACCCTTCTGTTATCCCTGAACCATCCGTTAATTTGGGATTATTTTTAATCGGGTTTTTCGCACTTATCCGATTCGTCTATATCAAATACTAGATATTTGACATCCTGCCACCCCTTAAAAGGAGGTGGCTATTTCTCGCTCACAGTTTTTTGGGTATAGCTCCAGGTTGACCATTTTTTACCATAGATGACTGCAAGGTATCAATGGAAGCGTCTGGATCTAATATACTCGAAACAACCCGATAATCACTCTTGAAAGACTCTGGGGTAACTGTACAACGCACATATCCATGCTGGGTTCCTTCAAAAAATTTGACATGAGGGTTCGCTATTCTGGCTAAATTAACCGCAGCAACGTATTGTTGCGGAAATTGTGAAGAAATAGATGTTCCCACAAACTCTGTGGCAACCGTAGGAGAGGTAGGATCATCAAAATCTAATTTGAGATCGTTAATCCAACTGGAGTGGATATCTCCTGTGATCACCACTGGGTTAGAAATTTCATTGTCATGTAAAAAGTTGAGCAAACGACGACGACATTCCACATAACCATCCCATTGATCCATATTAAACATTCCTTTTTGGGGACGGGGATCTAAATCGTATTGAGCCATCATAATCTGTTGTGCAATAATGTTCCAAGAGGCTGAACTATTGGATAATTGCGACTGTAACCATTGTTCTTGTTGGCTTCCTAATAAAGTCATTGTTTCGCTGGTAGCTTCCTGACAACGGGGTTTTGCTCCATCGCCACAGGGTTGATCACTACGATATTGTCTGGTATCCAATACCATCAATTTTCCTAAGTTTCCTAGATCGAAACTGCGATAAAGGGTAAGCTCTTCCTCTGGTTGAAACGAGACACGGATAGGAGTATGTTCATAATAAGCTTGATAAGCTTGTCTGCGTCTTATTTGAAACTGTTCTACACTTTGACCATCTTCTGCGGTGAGGTTAGCATAATTATTATCCACCTCATGATCATCCCAAGTCATGATCCAAGGAAAGCGATGATGCGCCGCTTGTAAGTTAGGATCGCTCTTATATTCAGCGTAGCGGTTACGATAGTCTTCTAGGGTGAGACAGTCTTCTCCTTGATGTTGACGAACTGACTTTTTACCACCCGATCGCTCGTAAATATAGTCTCCTAAAAACACCACAAAATCAAGGTCTTCTTTGGCTAGATGTTTATGAGCGACATAATAACCATTTTGCCAGTCTTGACAGGATGCAAAGGCAAAACTCATCTTTTCCACTGTCGTATTGGGATTGGGTAGGGTTTTGGTTCTGGCGATCGCACTTTTATAGTTTCCCACTTGAAACTGATACCAGTAAACATGATTTGCTTCTAGTTGAGTGACATCGACATGAACAGAATGACCTAACTCTGGGGTAGCGATAGCGGTTCCTTTACGGACAATTTCATTCATTTTAGGGTCTTTGGCCACTTTCCATTCTACAGGAACCCTCATGTTAGGCATTCCGCCCCCTTCTAGGGGAAAAGGTGCTAATCTTGTCCATATAACCACGCGATCGCTTAACGGATCTCCTGAAGCAACTCCCAAGGTGAAAGGAGACTGAGAAAAGTCTGGGATAGAGGCAGCTTGAGTGTTTAATTGATCGGCGATAATTAAACCAGAACTTAATAGGGTTGTTATTAGAAAGTCTCTTCGTTTCATTAATCAGGAAATAATTAGAATTGACTCAGATGGATGATTAGTAAGGTTCCCAACGCTAAGCTGTCGCTATAGCGTGGGCTTTCTGTAGCCCTAAGTCTATCGGACAAGCCAACAGACTCGAACCTCCAGGCAGCCTTACACTCTGCCCCACTAAAGCTATCATTAACGA
>JASJEA010000312.1 GCA_030064935.1 Crocosphaera sp.
ATTTTATTCCTGAACCTTCTTTAACTCCTGTTTTACCACCAGATAATAGAGTTATTTCTGATGATTATTTGAAAGAAGATTATTCAGACTCTTTATCTTTAGAAGATTTAGGAGAACTTATCAGCAATACTGAGAAAAAAAGAGGCAAAAATGATCCTAATTTAGTTACCCTTTATAATCGTTTAGGAAAGATTTATTTTAATCGCATCAAAAGCGGTGAATCGGTTAATTTTCCTGATGAAAAAGAAAAGGCATTATATTGTTATTATCAATCATTAGGTATTTCTAGAGAAATTGGAGATAGACAAGGAGAAGGTAATTCTTTGCAAAATTTAGCTTTTGTTTATAACTATTTGGCAAAATATCAGCAAGCGATAGAATACTTTCAAGAGTCTTTAGTTATCAAAAGAGAAATCGGCGATCACAAAGGTGAAGCGTGTTCCTATACAGGTTTAGGAAATGTTCACGATTCCCTGGGACAATATAAACAAGCGATAGAATACCATCAAAATTCCCTAGCTATCACTGCAAAAATAGGCGATCGCTATGGTGAAGCATCTTCCTATAATAATATAGGGAATGTTTACTATGCCCTGGGACAATATGAACAAGCAAGACAATACTACCAACAGTCGTTAATTATTTTTATAGAACTAGCTGATCTCGCTGAGGGAGAGATCCGTCAAGAAGTTCGTCAAGGTGAGGCTTGTTCCTATAATAATATAGGGGATGCCTACGATTCCCTCGGACAATATGAACAAGCGATCGCCTATCATAGAAAGTCTTTATCTATCTTTACAGAAATTGGAGATAAACAAGGTGAAGCATCTTCCTATAACAGTTTAGGGAATGCTTGCAAATCTCTGGGACAATATGAACAAGCGATCGCTTATCATCAACAAGCTTTAAAGGTTTTTATAGAAATTGGGTATAAAAAAGGTGAAGCTAATACTTGGTTTCATTTAGGTTCATGCTTTAAAAATGTTCAACGTAATGAAGAGGCAAAAGAATCCTTTAATAAAGCTCGTCAATTGTATCAAGATATGGGACTCAATAAAGATGTTGAAGATTGCGAAAATCAAATTCATAGATTAGTTTCTAGGGATTAATGATCAAACTCCGTTGAGCCTACAAGAATTTCAGATAATGAGTTGATACAGACTTCGTAAAACCATAACCCACAAGAAAATAGACGACAGTATATAGACCCCAAAACGAGCGAGAACTATATTTATCGTACAGTGTATAATACTATGAAAGACTCGGAATATAAAGAACCCGTATGCACAGTAAATATGTGTTATGTCTAATGTACTAGACCAAGCCAAATAGAGACAAACTGCGTAGAATAGGATCGGAAGCTCAAATAGATTTTTGAGATTATTAGCAGGATAGTTTACCGTCTCTGGAATTATCTCAGTTAATTTTTCAGGGGTGGAAAGTAGACTAGAATCTGGTTTATTGGAAGCTATCCAAGATAACCGCAAAATATACATATATACCCACACCAATAACGTCAAAACCATTACTCCCAAAAACGGAATGAATATATTTAATGTATCGATTTTTGTTACCATTAGTACCTCCAGAATAGCTAAATTATTCATTCTAAATTATCGATTTCCATACTCTTTCCTGAAATAGCCGATTGATAAGCAGCTTCGCCAACTTTGAGCGCGTAAATACTCGATTCTGGCTCAAGATAAAGGGGTTTATTCTCAAATAAATGGTCTAAAACTATCCTGGTATCCATAGCAAATAAACCCCGACGACTTTCTAACTCAATAGGTTGGGTTCCCTCTGAAGTAATTAATTTTCCTTCTATGCCTTCAAAAATAATTTTCCCTTTTTTCCCATGTAATTCAAAGGTGCGATCGCTCTCAATAAAAATATCTCCCTTACCATAAATCAAGTCCACAATCAAATCATTTTTAAATAATAATTGCGTATCGCATAAACAACCATGATAATAATCTTTTTCTTCTCTTTCCCAATACTTTAGATGACAATTCACACTCTTAACCTCTCCAAATAAGTGCGTAAAGCGATGAATCCTTGGTAAAGCCGCCTTAAAAGGAAAACCGAACATCTCCTTATTAAAAGTCCATCGAATCGGTGCAGGATTTTTCTTATCAATTGTTACATAACGTCCATAAAATACCTGACCAATATGTGGTAAATATTTCTGGATTGCTCTGTGCATTCCACCCAAAATTTCGATATGTTCAATGTGTAATAATTTTTCTTTATTTTTGGCTAATTGTAATAATTCAAATGCTTCGGTAGAGTCCAAAGATAAGGGATATTCGATGATGACGTTTTTATTATTTTCTAAAGCCAGTTTTGTGATTTCTCCATGCAGTTGATTAACATTACAAATCACCACTAAATCTAAACTGTCATCTGTAACCAAATCTTGCCAATTATCATAAGAAGAAACATTATAAGATTGACAAAAATCAGCCACATTTTCAGCAGTATATCCTGTCATATAGCAAAGCTGCGCTCGCTCATCTTCGATGAATGTTTCCGCCCGTCGTTTCGCTGCGTATCCAGTACCAACAATCCCAACTTTAATGGGATGAGAAAGCTGAGAAGCAAGAGACATCCTTAACCCTACCTAATAAATATCCAAGACTCCATTATCCCACTTTCTGGAAACTGAGAGCCTGATCCCATAAACGACTCATCCAGTTAATTTTTAGTCATCAATCACTATCATAAATATAACTAATACTAATAATTTGAGAGCTATAGAAGAAAAATATCATAGTGCAATTTGCTGTGAAATACCATTCATCTTAGGTTATAGACTATATGCTCTTGACAATATTTTCTACTAACTATGGCTTTCAATATATAAGCAAAACTTATTTTAAGTTTATTTAAGAATTTCATTACTAATGCCTCATTTACTATGGGTCTTTTTCCCTTAGTATCGAAAATAAGTTGGTTGTTGAGGCTTATGTATATAAGCTCCACTATCAACAACAACCATTTTATTCTTTGACAAGAGGACACAACCAATGGCAACTTACAAAGTTACATTAAAAAATGACGCAGAAGGAATTGATGTTACCTTAGATGTACCCGATGATGAGTACATCCTTGATGTAGCAGAAGAGCAAGGAGTTGAACTACCTTATTCTTGTCGTGCTGGTGCTTGTTCAACTTGTGCTGGTAAGATCGTTAGTGGAACCATTGATCAAAGCGATCAATCTTTCTTGGATGATGATCAAATGGGACAGGGATTTGTTCTTACTTGTGTCGCTTACCCCACCTCTGATTGCACCATCGAAACTCATCAAGAAGAGTCATTGTACTAGGTAATTTGACTCAAGCTTTTTAGGTTTCGCTCAAATCAACCCATTTATCAATTCGTTCAAAAAGAGGACATAACTCATGGCAACTTACCGAAAAATTGGGTTTAAAGCCTCGCACTTTTAGGGCGACTTTATATGATCTACAATGTTAAAAATAGCGGACAGGGTAAGCAACCGCTTAAAAAACCCAGTCATCGAAAGATGAACGCACCTTGAAAACTAGAGTTATAGGGTTCTATAGGGGAATGCTCCTATAGGTAAAAATTCTCAGCATCAAGTACCAGAGAAACCAAGTATTTTAGAGGTTTTGAACTGTATCGTGGGACACACGAAAACAGGCTTCTGTAATGGGGCGAAAGTCTGAGGAGAGAACCACCTCTGGGTTAAATTTCGCAAGGAATCTAATTTAAGTGGACTCGTTGAGCCAGAAATTCGCGCTCAGTGATGATGGAAGAATCCACTCGTCTTCAGCGAGTGGAGTATGTCAAAAGGTTTATATCCTGCCGATGCAGTAGATTATTGTTTGGAATTGTTGGCTTTACCCCCTACTCCTACTTATCCTATTCCCGACAAATCGATCTTAGAATCTTTGCTCAGGTTATTAGATTTTCATCCCTTATCCATTCAAGGGTTAGCCACCGAGTTAAAACATCGTTGGCATGATCAATTAGGGGAAAGATTAGAAGCATTAGTCAAGGCAACGCCCAATAATCCTTTATTAGCCTCGTTGAATCTCTCTTTAGATCGTTTAGACGATACAGTTAAGCAATGGCTACCCCGTTTAGGAGTGTTTCAAGGGGGTGCGATGGAAGATATGTTATTAAAGGTAACAGGATTAGGACAAGTGGATGAAGATCAAGAGGTTGCCCAAGCTAGACAGCTATTTCAAATGATGGAAAGGGGAGAGTTACCCGAAGAATTGGTACAGCAACTCACGCAACATGAAGATTATGCAAAAGCTGTGGAATATCTGGCGAAGACGAATAACTTAACAGAAGGTGCAGATGAAAACACCTGGAATGAGGTAAAACAGGCATTACAAGCCACAGGATTGATTCAACTAGAAGCAGTGAGAGGAAATACAGTTCCCTATATTAAAATTCATCCCACCCTCTTATCCGTATTATGGCAACACTTAGGAGACTCTAACCTTAAAAATGAACTGATACAAGGCCATTACCAGCAATATTATCAACTCTCTGACTATCTTTACTGGGAAGACAGCAAAAACCCTGAAACCATTCGCCCTATTGCCATTCAAGAATTACCGAATCTTCTTTTTGCAGTGCATAATGCCCTTGATGCCCAAGATGAGAAGGCCGTAGAATTTGTGGATAAGATTAACCGATTTCTTGGTTATTTCGGGCAGAATAAGGAACAAAAGCAACTGACGCAACGCCTCCAAGCTTTTGAGGATGATTATCTGGCACAAAGTACAATGGGGGAAACCCTATGGAGTCAAGGGCGTTACGCCGAAGCAGAACAAATTTTTCGCCGACTTCTGCAACAATTAGGGGAAGACATTAGTTATCAGCGTGCTTTGACATTAGACAGACTAGGACGGTGTTTAGGAAATCAAGGCAAAGCCGAAGAAGCGATAACCTATCATCGTCAAGGGATTACGGTAGCGCAACAGTTAGAAGCAACGGATGAGGTGAAGCGACTTATCGGGATGATGCAAGCCGATTTAGGGGATGTGTTAAGGCAAACGGGAGATTATGCAAAAGCGAAGCAAGCTTATGAAGCCTCTTTAAAAAATGCCCAAGGGCTAGGCGATACTAGAATGAAAGCCGTTGCAAGAGGACAACTCGGTACATTAGCTTATGTACAAGGCAACCTCTCGGAAGCGAAACAACGATACAAGGAAGCGTTAACGGCATTTCAATCCCTTAATGAATCTGCATCAGAAGCAGTTTTCTTGCATCAATTGGGCATGGTGTATCAAGATACCAAGCAATGGGAAGCAGCAGAAACCTTTTACCGCAACGCCGCACAAATTGATGTCAATTTAGGTAATCTTAACGGCGCAGCGCAAACTTGGGGACAATTAGCCCAACTTTGTAAGTATTCAGGGAAACCCCAAGATGCTGAATTATGGTATCGCAAGGCAATAGAAGGATTCAAACAAGCAGGGTATAAGGTTGGTTTAGCAAAAAGTCTGCAAAACCTTGCTAACCTACTGAAAGATAAAGAAAATGGCCTCAATGAAGCTCAAAACTTAGCAGAAGAAGCCCTTGCTATTAAACAAACCCTTGACCCCAATGCGGCTTATATTTGGAAAATTTATCAAATCCTAGCAGAAATTGCAGATAAACAAGGAAATAAAGACGCTGCTCGTTCCTATCGTCGTCTGATGCGCCAAACCAAATGGAATGCTCCTGTTACCCAATATGAGTTACAACAATGGGGAGACTTTATTCAAAGGGTAGTGATGGCAACCCAAGACGCAGGGGGAAGGGAACAATTAGAAACCGACTTTAATAACTTGCAACAACGAGGATACACCGCTTTAGTCGCTGCCATTCGTCTATTCTTGAATGGGGAAAGAGATGAGGATATTATCTGTGATGGCTTAGATTCAGAAGACTCAACGATTATGATGGCCATCATTAATGGCGTTGCTGAATAAGAAGTTAATCGTAGCTTTCTGCTTTTTAGTAATGTTTGTAAAGACTTTCTTTATAGCATCTAACCGTTTTGAGTCACTGCCAGAAATTTCGGGAATGTCCCAGGTGGTATGAAGT
>JASJEA010000313.1 GCA_030064935.1 Crocosphaera sp.
TAAGTTCGCTGAGTTTTTCAGTAATAATTTTGGCCAGAGATTCTTGTTGTCGTCTTTGGAAATTCCCAATTTCTATAATTAGTTCTTGCTTTTGCTCTTCTGCTGCTTCCGTTAGTTGATACTCTTCTTCTTCTTCTGTTGGTGGAGACTCTTCTTCTTTTTCTGCTATTTTATCGTTGATAATTTGTGTTACCCGCTTTTCAATGTCTCCTCTTTCAACATTCAGAACTAATCCATAGTTATCAATAATTCTTATAATTGTTTCCTCGTCTTCGTCTTTTTCCTGTTGCAATAGTTGATACCAATCTTGAGAAGAAATAATTATGGTTTCTTTTGTTTCGTTATTATCATCCCCTTGTATCTTTTCTATTTCCCAACTTTCATAATTGGTGAAACTCGATTCTACGACTTGTTGCTCTTCAATATCCTGTAGGAGTGAATCCAAAAATTCATCTACTTCTATAGTTGGTTGCAAAATTCCTGCCTTATCCGGTGGAGTTAAGATTGTCAGAATGTTATCTATTGTCAGATTATTACCTTCTGCGTTCATCCACTCAGATAAAGACACCAACTTGTCTAATGCTGATAATACATCACTGACTTTTTGCCCAGGATGAGCAAACACTTCGGTTAGTCCTAATTTTTCTACTAATTCAATTCCTTTAGCAATACCCGACTCAAATAATGTAAATACCTTGACTAAACGGTACATTCGTGCTAATGCTGCTTTGTCAAATACTGCATTTTCATCATCATCAGTTATTGCTTTGACAATGGCATTGTATTCTGCAAAGGTGATGCGTAAACCGATAATCAAGTATTCTTTGAGGGTAGAGTCTAAATTAGCAAAGGTTGTATTGCCATTCTTGAGAACTTCTACTAATGCTGGTGCTGCATTGCCAAATATTTGTCGTAGGAGGGAAGTTTCTTGTTCTCCCATGCGACGATAACTATTAACTTCCGTGAGTATACCGACAAACTCATCTACGCTATACTTATATTTTTGGTTCCAGTATAGATAATGAGCAACAACATTTAATCTGTCATTATCAATTAGTCCGTCTGTATTTTCTATTGTATTTAGTAACCAGTCTAATTGATAGTAGGGTATATTCGTCCTTTTTTGAAGGCGAATGATGCGGTTGAAGCGATAGAAGAAGTCGTCATTGAGATATGTTGTGTCGTCATAACCCATCACTAACTTTTCATCTACTGTATTGAGAGTTAAGTTATGACCATTACTAATATAAGTAGCATAGACTTCATTTGTTGGATAGGTGTTATCTGCATCATCCTTGACTCTGTAGTTGCGGTAGAATTGATTGAATTCTTCTATTGAGAGTTTGGTTGATTCTCTGAACCTTTCTACTTGAGACAGAGGAGAATACTTTTCACCAATTTCTTCTTGTGATAATTCTCTGTTGTAAATCTGAAAATGAGCTACTTTTCCTTTGTAAAAGTTTATGCTACCTGCTACCATCAGGCTTCCTAATACTACTTTATTAACTGGATTCATTAGTCCTGTGTTGTCTTCGCCACTATGCCAAACAGTTCCATTGACATAAATTTTCATATTAGCGTTGGTAATATTTTTAGTAAATACCCAGTAAGTCCATTTATCTTTGAAGTAATGATCAGTATCTTCTTGCATTATTCTATCAGATTCAGAATCTTTAAAGCCACAATCAAAGTAGATGAACCCATCTCCATGGGGTAAATTAATGGCGATATTTCTTTCATCTCCTGCATATAGAATAGTGACGGATTTTTCAGGTAAAGAACTATCACCATAAGCCCAAAAACTAATTGTAATTTCATTAGATTCTATTTGAATAGCTTCTGGAGGTATTTCTATATAATCATCTTCTCCATCAAACTGAATACATTTACCAAATCTTTCATCCTCAACAATTTCTGCATCACCATGAACTGTACATTCAAAATTGTTTCGCGACCTATCAATTACTTTTCCATCAACAATTTCATCTAGTCGGAGATCGAGTTGTAAACCCAGAATGAGGGGTGGTAAACCTTCAGTAATTTCTTCTGGCAATAATTCTTGGTTGTAAATCTGAAATTGAGCAACTTTTCCTTTGTAAAAGTTCCTTAAACTATTATCCTCTGACAGCATACTTCCTAATAATATTTGACTAGCTGGATTGATTAGTTTAGTGTTGTTTTCGCCAGTATCACAAAAGTTGCCATTAACATAAATTGTCATATTACCAGTGGCAACATTTTTAGTAAATACCCAGTAAGTCCATTTGCCCTTAGAATCATCATTAGTGTCCTCTGTGTCTATTCTGTCAAAGTCAGTACCATCATTACCACAATCAAAGTAGATCTTCTCATCATAGGGCAAATGTATGGTGACTACTCTGAGATTGCTATCTTCTGCATATAAAATAGAGTTATGCCCCAAATCAGTATCACCATAAGCCCAAAAACTAATGGTAATTTCATTAGATTCTCCTCGAATAGCTTCTGGAGGTATTTCTATATAGTCATCAACTCCATCAAAGTGAATACATTTACCAAATGTTGAATCATCAACAATTTCTGCATTACCATGAACAATACATTCAAAATTGTTTCGCGATCTATCAATTACTTTTCCATCAACAATTTCAGTTAGTGGGAGATCGAGTTGTAAAGCTTGTGGTTGAACAAGTATGTCTTCGATTGGTATTTCTTCGACTCTATACCAGTCTCGGTACATAGTTTCTGCATCTGGCGTTTCTTGCAAAACCTCTAAATGACTTTGATAGAGATTTAATCGATCTACTAGGTTGGGTATTAAGGTAAAAGCTGTATCTTTGAAAACAAAGTCATTTTGTTTGATGCGACGAGCTATTTGACTAAGACTAATCTCTTCTTGTATTGCTGCTAGAGTATAACGAACCTCACTGTGACTATTGTGGAAAGGTAATTCTAAGGGGTGAAACGTCTTGTTGAGATTTTCGTATAATTCTGTTTCTATGATATCTGCTGGTAGTGCTACTATTACTTGTTTAAAGTTTTCATGGTTGGATTTGGGTTCAGCAAAGTTTTCTGTATCTATTAAATTCAACAATTTTCCGTCAATATAATCCCCTGGGAAGTAGGCTAACAGATTTTGATAATCATCATCTGTTGCTTGCACAACCTTATTCATAAATTCTTGAATCTGCTCTTGCTTGCGAGCAGTATTCCAAACCCGAATCTCGCAGATTTCTACAACATTCTCAGCTCCTAAATCAGTGTTATATGTAGTAGCAATCTCTATTGGAGCTAATTTTCCTCTTAAGCGCTCGTCTGTCTGCTCTAATATCGCATTTAAGTCTTTCCCATCTTGAAAAATTTTCGCTATATCGTCGTTATTATCAAATGTACAAGCAAAATGATGCCACTTATTGTCGAGAGCAATATCACCCTTCATGTATCTTCCTGGATTAAAATAGATATGTTTTCCTCTTTCTGTAAAAGATACATATGCAGATTGATTTGGTTGGCTAACTAGCCCCAAAGCCTTTGTAAATGATTCTACTGATAATGTAATTGCTCTTACCCAAAATTCAATGGTAAAACTTTCAGTCAGATCGATGTCTACTGATGTTTCCATTCGACAAGGAGAGCTAAAGGAAAGAACTTTTTTCTTGAAAGCTTGAGCTATTAACAACTCATTGGCCAACTCCAGAGTCGTCACTTCCTGATGTAAATTATCTTCATTTAATACCAAGTCCTCTAGATCGGGACGACGGGCAATTAAATTGAAATCTGAATTATCATCAATAGCATTAGCTAAATCATAAATATACTTAAGATATGCTGCGGGTGATTGCTTAGACTGGATTGAACTAGGTTTAACGTAGCGAGTAGGAGCATTTTGACTTAAAGCTTCTGATGCTGTATTCTGGAGTTCCTCTGGCAGTAGTTTTTGCAGCGAACTAACAGACATATCCAGAGGGTTATTTCGTTCATCGAAAGGTAAACGAAAATCCCGTAGAGTATTAGCAACTGGTTCATTGACAAACAGAGTTTCCCTAGCCTGATTTTTGAGTACAGCAGAAATATATTTGGCATGACGGAAATTCTGAGAACCATTACTCATCAAATCTTTTTGGTCCGTCTTTTCCAGATAATTGTAATAGTCAGTAATTGTTTCTAGTTGGTCTACTTGATCTAGGGAGTTAAAGCCAAAAGAAGTCATCAGTTGTTGAACAGCTTCTTGGTTAAGTATTGAGTAATTCATATTTGGTCCTTCGTCCGTAATTACACAGGTGTTGCAGTTCTATAATTTACCTGTCATCAACAACATACAGTCTCTGGTGACTTTTTGGGATTAAGTTATTTAAAACTTTGTTTCAGTATTTGTAGTTATTAGAAATTATACCAATTCCAGAAAATCTTGCTACAGTCACGATACACTTAACTAGCAAAAATTAACTGGGAACAGAGAAAGAAAAAGATAATAAAAAGAGGAAAAAAGGCTTAAATTTTAGAATTTATGGAATGGATATTTTTTATTGTAGTAATATATCACAAATTAAGATGTAACTGCATTTTTTGAACTTGATATTTTTCCAAAAATTGGACCACAAATTGACTTGTAGTCTGATGGTAATAAGCACAAGATGGTTATCTACTGTAGGTATATAACCCATATCTGCTTCATAAAACCGATATAAAACGTCTCTCTTGGTGCGCGTTCCCTTGCGCCTGTCGGCGACGCGGGGTCGCACCGCATAATGTGACATTTTACTGTTTACTTCCTGCTTCTACTGAGGCCGTCGGCGGTTACTCATCCACAGGCATTGACGGTCAAGCCGACCGCATTTCTTAAATTAATACTTGCATTTAAATCTCTGTCTATAGATATGCCACATTCAGGGCAGTCATAAGTCCTTACATTTAATGGCATATCCTGAACATGACCGCAACTAGAGCAAGTCTTAGAAGATGGAAAAAATCTGTCTACTACTACTAATTCACAGTTGTACCATTGACACTTGTATTCAAGCTGCCTTCTAAACTCGTAAAATCACTATCTGCTATCTGATTTAGCTAGTTTATGGTTGGCTAACATCCCGGACACATAATGGCTCTTCAATAACAACACTGCCGTGGTTCTTGGCTAAATGTGTTGTTAATCTATGAAGTGTGTCTTTGCGAATGTTTCGCTGCGCGACATGAAAAGCTATTCGTCTATGTAACCTAGCTATCTTCAGTTGTGCTTTTTGCCAGTTAGCTGAACCAACAATTTTATTGCGGTTAAGGTATTGTAAATTAGAGAGCTTGTTTTCAAATTTCTTGTAAGATTTAGCACCAGGGAAAACAACTCCCGTGCTTAAAGTTGCTAAGGTTTTCACACCTAAATCAACACCCACAACTTCAGTCGTCTTTGGAGTTGGATTAGGAGTAAATTCATAGCTACAACTTAAGTACCAATCTCCTGCCTGTCTACTAATGGTGATTTTTTTAGTTGTTGCTTCAATGGGTTCATAAGTTTTAACAATACCAATAAAAGGTAATTTATGATTCCATCCATTTAATTCTATTGGTTTTCCACTGGTTTTCAATTGTGAAGGAATCATGTTTACCTTTCTTCTTGAACCTTGGGTGTTTACCCAACCCTTGAAAAAACCTCTTGAACGCTTCACCTAAATTGATGAAAGCATATTGATAGACTCGCTTAGGACAAGTTTTTCATCCAAGGATAAAGTGGTTTTGCGTGATTGGTAAAAACCTCTCTTAGCTTACGGGCGTTGGGCTTATAACCATGCTTGTAAGCTGCATTCCACAAACTTAAACCCCAATTATAACACCATCTGCTATAGCCTGCGTGTTGAGCCATCAGAGTTTTCTGCTTATTATTTAATTTGAGTTTGGTTCTAATGGACTTCATTTATTTGTGAACACAGTCTGTCTAATAGTAAGGTTTATAACTCATTATATCGTTATTCTTTGATTAAGTCAATGCTCCCGCAATCGACCGGTAGAGATATTTAGTAAGAAAGCAGCCTGTGTAGTAGTAACTAAAGGTTTAGTAGTAGTAACTAAAGGTTGAGTCATAAGTACAACGTTGGGGTTTTTAGATTTTAGATAAATTATAATATTTAGATAATTTTTA
>JASJEA010000314.1 GCA_030064935.1 Crocosphaera sp.
CATCAAAGAGAATGGCAATGGGATATAGAGCAAATTGAGAGAATGGAATTTACTGATAATGTGGTGGAATTAATGGTGGAAAAGTTAAAGAAGTTACCCACCTCAGTACAGGATATTTTATCCACCGCTGCTTATTTGGGTACGGAGTTTGAGTTGAAAATCCTGTCTTTAATTAAGAATCAAAGTCTAGAAATTATCTTTGACAATCTTCAGTTAGCAATACAACAGGGATTTATTTTAGCAACATCTTCCCTAGACGAAAATCTTTTAATTCATGATTACCAGTTTGGACACGATCGCATTCAACAAGCAGCTTATTCTCTGATTCCAGAAAGTAAAAAGCAGACAACCCATTATCACATCGGACAACTATTATTACAACAAATTCCCCCTTCAGCAAGAGAAGATGAGATTTTTAAGATAGTCAGTCATTTGAATTATGGAACAACTTTAATTACCGAACAAAAAGAAAGAGATGAATTAGCAAGGTTAAATTTAATTGCCTGTCGTAAAGCAAGGGAAGCTACTGCTTATCAAGCAGGTTTAGAATATGTCAATATCGGATTAGTTTTGCTAGGAGAAAATGCTTGGCAAAATCAATATGAAATGACTCTTAACTTTCATGATTTAGGAGCAGAATTAGCTGCCTTCTGTGGTGACTTTGAAGAGATGGATAAGTTGATTGAGAAAATTATTTCTGAGACACATACTTTACTCGAACAAGTCAATGCCTATCAAATTAGAATTTTTTCTAATCTTACTCAAAAGAAACCCCTTCAAGCTATTGCTATTGGCAAACAATTTCTATCACAATTCGATATTAGCTTTCCCGATCTCCCTCAACCAGAAGATATTCAAAACTCACTAATAGAGGTTAATCAATTAATTGGAGAAAGAGAAGTTGAAGAATTGATTGATTTACCTGTAATGAAAAATCCTGAAAAAATTGCTATTGCAAATATTCTTGATAGCATTATATCAGCTGCCCATATCAGTGGTTCTCCTATTCTTCCCTTATTGATTGCCTTATCCGTCAAGTTATACATTAAATACGGAAATACATTGATTTCAGGCTCTGGTTATTCTTTTTATAGCATAATGACTTGTAATATTTTGCAAAATGTCGAGATGGGAGTAAAGTTTGGCTCCTTAGCACTTAAGGTTGTTTCAAAATTTTCTCCTAGAGCTGTTAAAGCTCATGTATTACAAATATTAGGAGGATTTATTAAACACCGTAAATGCCATTTAAAAGAAACTTTAGCACTTTTGCAGGAAGGATACGGAATTGCACTAGAAGTTGGGAAATTAGAAGCTTTTGGATATCTAATCCATTCTTTTTATCTCCATTGTTTGTGTTCTGGTAAGTTTCTAGTAACATTGAATGAGGATATTAAAGCCTATATTAATCAGTTAGTTCAATTAAATCAATTAATGCCGGCAAATTGGTGTCGAAGCAATCACCAGTGCATTTTAAATTTGTTAAGAGTGGAAGAGTATCAAACTACTTTATCGAGACAAGCATTTCAAGAAACAGAATTTTTGTCACAACAGTTTAGTGCCGGCGAACTTCTCGCCATGTACTTCTTCAAATTAATTCCTTCTTACTTGTTTGGAGAAATTGAAGCGTCTCAAAAGTTGGCAGTTAAGACGAGGGAATATTTAAGTTCGGGATTAGGAACAATCATTATACCTGTATTTTATTTCTATGATTCTTTGACTGCCTTAGCTACTGTGAAACATAATCCAGAGGAAAAAGTAGCTATACTTCAACGGGTAGAAGAAAACCAAATACAACTGCAAGGACAATGGGCAAAATATGCCCCCATGAATCACCAACATAAGGTTGATTTAGTGGAAGCGGAAAAATGTCGAGTCTTAGGGGAAAAATTAGAAGCTATTGAACTCTATGACAAAGCTATTGCAGGGGCTAAAACTAACGAATATATTCAAGAAGAAGCATTAGCAAATGAACTTGCTGCCAAATTTTACTTTGATTGGGGTAAAGAAAAATTTGCTCAAATTTATCTACAAGAAGCTCGTTACTGTTATCAGATTTGGGGTGCAAATGCTAAAGTCCAACATCTAGACAAGGAATATCCTCAGTTATTGAAATATGAACCAGAAAAACTTTCTTCCTCCATCAAAACTTCCTCAACCAATACTGGTAGCAGTGAAGCTCTAGATCTGACTACCCTGATGAAAGCTGCTACGGCGATCGCCTCTGAGATGAAGCAAGAGAATTTATTACAAACATTGATGAAAATTTTGTTAGAAAATGCAGGCGCACAAATAGGTTGTTTGCTACTCCCCACCAAAACATCTGAGGATAAGCGAAGTCTCTCTATTGCCATTTATAACAATGATAATAGTAAATCTTTTTCACCAAACCAAGCTATTTGTGAATTTTTACCAGAAACCATTATCAATTATGTGGAACGCACCCATGAAATCATAGTTATTGATGATGGGAGTAAATTAGACAAATTTAGTCAAGATATTTATATTCAATCAACTCAACCTCTCTCAATCTTATGTTATCCTCTGCTTAATCAAGGTGAACTTGTCAGTATCGTTTATTTGGAAAATAAAATTACGGCAAATGCTTTTACTGGCGATCGCATTGATTTTTTACAATTACTGAGTGGACAAGCTGCCATTGCTTTGAGTAATGCTCAACTTTATACTCAAGTTCAAGACTATGCCAATAGTTTAGAAGAAAAAGTTGAAGAAAGAACAGAAGAATTATCCATTGCCAAAGAAAAAGCGGAAGTAGCAAATCAAGCAAAAAGCAGTTTTATAGCTAATATGAGCCACGAATTACGCACTCCTTTAAATGCTATTTTAGGATTTTCTCAAATTATGCTCCGTTCTCAACGTTTATCTCCAGAAGATCAAGAAAATACCACAATTATTAATAAAAGTGGCAACTATTTATTAACCTTGATTAATAATATTTTAGACTTATCTAAAATTGAAGCGGGGAAAATGACCTTCAATCCTAATAGTTTTGATTTTTATTCTTTCTTAGATGAACTTGAAGATTTATTACATCTAACCGCAGAAAATCAAGGATTAACGTTAATTTTCGACCATCAAGATGATGTACCTCAATATATCTATACTGATGAAACAAAACTCCGCCAAGTCTTAATTAATTTAATCAATAATGGGATTAAATTTACATCTGAAGGTGGTGTGAGTGTAACAATTGGGAGTCAAAAAGAAACTCCCTCTAATCTTCTTTTAGAAAAGGGGAAAAATGAAGAATCCCCCCTTAATCCACCCTTTGAAAGGGGGGAAAGTAATGGAAAAGCAACTATTATTTTTGAAGTCAGAGATACAGGAGCAGGAATTGCTGAAGATGAAACTCCTAAATTATTTGAAGCATTTGCTCAAACTCAAACCGGTAAAAATAGTCAAGAAGGCACAGGTTTAGGCTTACCCATTAGTCGTAAATTTGTCAACTTAATGGGAGGAGATATTACTGTTAAAAGTCAAGTAGGAATAGGAACAACTTTTAGATTTGATATTGAAGTAGAAGTTGTGAATAAACAAGATATAGAAACTCAATCAAATCCTCGTCATGTTATTGGTCTTAAACCCAATCAAATCCGTTATAGAATCTTAATTGTGGATGACCGCTCTACTAATCGTTTATTATTAATCAAACTATTACAACCATTAGGATTTGAATTAAAAGAAGCTAGAAATGGAAAAGAAGCTGTGGAAATTTGGGATAATTGGGAACCTCATTTAATTTGGATGGATATGAGAATGCCAGTAATGGATGGTTACGAAGCAACTCAACAGATTAAAGGTACAACCAAAGGAAATGCGACGGCAATTATCGCCTTAACAGCAAGTGTATTAGAAGAACAGAAAGCAATTATTTTATCAGCAGGATGTGATGATTTTGTCAGAAAACCTTTTCGAGAATCAATGATTTTTGAAACGATGAAAAAGCATTTAGGAATTGAATATATTTATGAAGAAGAAACTCAATCTCAAACTGCCACAGAATTATCTAGTTTAACAGTAGAAGATTTGCAGACAATGCCAACTGAATGGTTAGAAAAAATGTATTATGCTGCTAAAGCTTTAAATGATGATATGATGTTAGAATTAATTGCACAAATTCCTACTGAAAAATGTTTATTAGCTGAAAAGTTAACTACTTTAGTTAATGATTATCAATTTAAGACTATTAGACAATTAATTGAATCTATTTTATGACAACAAAAAAATTTAATTATCAAAATTAATCACCGTTATTTTATATTTAATTTATCTTGTATAATTATGATTTTTTTTTCAGGCTATGAAAAATTTACTTCCATTTATAATGGTGAAAACTCTCAGGTTTATCGGGCTATACGACAATCAGATCGACTTTCAGTTATTCTCAAAATCCTCAAGGTAGACTATCCTACCCCAGAACAACTGAGAAGATATAAACAAGAATATAACCTTGCCCATCAGTTAAACTTACCGAGAGTAATCAAAGCTTATGGTTTAGAAAAATGGCAAAAAACTTTAATCATTGTTTTTGAAGATTTTGGGGCAATTTCTCTCAACCATTTGTTAACTCAATATGCCCAAGGAATACCTATAGATTTATTCTTACCTTTATCATTAGAAATAACAGAAGCATTAGCACAACTTCATAGCCAAAATATTATTCATAAAGACATTAATCCGTCTAATATTATTATTAACCCAGAGACGATGGAACTGAAATTGATTGACTTGGGAATCTCTACTCAACTAAGTCGAGAAAATCATTTCCTACAATCTCCTCATAACCTAGAAGGTACTCTTAGTTATATTTCCCCAGAGCAAACTGGGCGTATGAATAGGGTTTTAGACTATCGCAGTGATTTTTACTCATTGGGGGTAACATTTTATGAATTATTAACGGGTTTCCTCCCTTTTAGCACAAACGATCCCCTTGAGTTAGTTCATTGTCACATTGCTAAAGAAGCAATTTCCTTGTTAGAAGTGAAGAAGGGAGAAATTTCGCCCACTCTTGCTAATATTGTGAGTAAATTAATGGCGAAAAATCCGGAGGAGCGTTATCAGAGTGCTTGGGGATTAAGGACAGATTTAGAAGAATGTTTACAACAATGGCAAAAAACAGGCAAGATTATCGAATTTAACCTTGGGGAAAAGGATATTTGCGATCGCTTTCAAATTCCTCAAAAACTTTATGGTAGAGAAAAAGAGATTTCCAGATTAATAAATGCTTTTGAGCGAGTTGCTAACTCTTCTCAATCCTTGGCAACAAGTCAACTTATGTTGGTGTCAGGGTATTCTGGTATAGGAAAATCAGCTTTAGTCAGATCGCTCTATCAACCAATTACGGAAAAACGGGGTTATTTTATTTGGGGGAAGTTCGATCAATTCCAGAAGAATATTCCCTACTCAGCTCTGGTGAATGCTTTTAGCGATCTAGTAAAGCAACTATTAACTGAATCCCAGACGATGCTTGAGCAATGGCGAGAAAAAATATTAACTGCATTAGGAAATAATGCTCGGGTGGTAATTGATGTGATTCCTGATTTGGAGTTAATTATTGGCACTCAACCACCTATCCCAAAATTGGATGGAAGTGAAGCACAAAATCGTTTTAATCTAGTCTTTCAAAATTTTATTCAAGCATTTTGTACTTCAGAGCATCCTTTGGTTATTTTTCTAGATGATTTACAGTGGATAGATTTAGCTACTTTAAACCTCTTAGAATCACTACTAGGAAAAAGTAAAATCAAGTATTTGTTGTTAATTATTGCCTATCGAGATAATGAAGTAGATGATGCTCACCCCCTAACTTTAACTCTCAAAAAACTCCAACGTCAGAGTGTTAATGTGGAAAAAATTACTTTGAATCCCTTATCATTAGAACAGGTTATCGAACTAATTGCAAACACCTTAGACAAAGATAGAAACCAAGTTAAAGATTTAGCTAAGTTAATAATTCGCAAAACCCAAGGTAATCCCTTTTTTACCGAGCAATTTATCACAAATCTCTACAAGGAAAACTTACTCACATTCAATCACCATCAAAGAGAATGGCAATGGGATATAGAGCAAATTGAGAGAATGGAATTTACTGATAATGTGGTGGAATTAATGGTGGAAAAGTTAAAGAAGTTACCCACCTC
>JASJEA010000083.1 GCA_030064935.1 Crocosphaera sp.
AGAGTGGTTTTTCCGCTACCCAAGAATCCTGTAATGATGCTAACGGGGATGCCTTGTATCGATGTATCCATTAACTGATTGTTAGATAATTGTCCATGATTATGATAACGATTCTCATCATAGTTTCGGACTATGACAACAGCAAAATTCCGAAAAAATATTCTCTCGGCTTTTTTTGAGAATGATTATCGTTATAATAAATTTTTGTAAACCAAATTGCTTCTCTTCACCATGTCAGAGATTAACCAGCAAGGATTACCCGTCACGATAATTACCGGCTTTCTCGGTAGCGGGAAAACCACCTTACTCAATCAAATCCTGCAAAATGACCTTGATCACAAAGTTGCAGTATTGGTTAACGAGTTTGGTGATATTAATATCGATGCTCAACTTTTAGTTTCCTACGAGGATGACATGGTGGAGTTGAGCAACGGTTGTATTTGCTGCACTATCAATGACGGTTTGGTAGAAGCCATCAAACGAATCTTAGCCAGGAAAGAAAAAGTAGATCGTTTGATTATCGAAACGACGGGGATAGCCGATCCTTTACCAATTATTTTGACTTTTGTTGGTTCAGATTTTCGATATTTTACACACTTAGACGCGGTTATTACCTTAATTGATGCAGAAACCTTTACCCCAGAACACTTTGATAGCGAGGTGGCCTTTAAACAAATTTCCTATGGAGATATTCTCTTATTGAATAAAACCGATTTAGCAAATAAGGAACAATTAACCGTATTAGAAACCTACATTGGCTCTATAAAAAAGAATCCCAGAATTATTCATACCCAATATGCCCAAGTCCCGTTACCGTTAATCTTGGATGTGGGTTTAACTAACACAGATAGCTTTCTTGAACAAGGACATGGCCAACATTCTCATCACCTCAAAACAGATGGTTTTATGTCTATGTCTTTTCAAAGCGACAAACCTTTTGATGTCTATAAATTTCAAAAGTTTTTAAACGAAGGACTTCCCCTAGAAGTATTTCGTGCCAAAGGAATTGTTTGGTTTGCAGGAAGTCAATTACGTCATATTTTTCAACTTTGCGGACAGCGCAACGATATCAAGTCCGAACCGTGGCCTAATTCTCCTGCTAATCAGCTAGTATTTATCGGTCGTCATTTAGATGCCGATAAACTCCGCCAACAGCTAAATAACTGTTTGGCTACCCCTGTTACCGTTTCATTTAATTCACCATCATGACCTTTGCTCAGTCTAAACCCAATCAAGTTAACAAAATCGATAATAAATTACCATCATTAACGACTAGACAACAGCCTCCCGTTTCTGAGGAGGAGATGCGCCAAGCGGTAAGGACTTTACTATTAGGATTAGGAGAAGATCCCGATCGCGAAGGTTTGAGAGATACACCAAAACGAGTCGTTAAAGCCCTTAAATTTTTGACCTCTGGCTATCATCAATCTTTAGATGAACTGCTTAATGGGGCAGTATTTCATGAAAATACTGATGAAATGGTCTTAGTTCGTGATATTGATCTATTTAGTTCCTGTGAACATCATATATTACCTATTCTAGGCCGCGCTCATGTGGCTTATATTCCTGATGGTAAGGTCATTGGACTCTCAAAAATTGCTCGTATTTGTGAAATGTACGGACGACGTTTGCAGGTACAGGAAAGATTAACCGCACAAATCGCCGATGCACTTCAAGGATTATTGCAACCAAAAGGGGTGGCCGTAGTTGTAGAGGCAACTCATATGTGTATGGTAATGCGAGGCGTTCAAAAACCTGGTTCTTGGACTTCCACCAGTGCGCTGAGAGGGGAATTTGCCAATGATGCTAAAACTCGTCAGGAGTTTATGAGTTTGGTTCAGCACAATCCACAGTTGCGTTAATTGATTTGCGTGTCACTGTTAGAGATGAGCTTAACACTCATCTCTAGCGTTTTTTGAACTATAGTGCTTTGCTTCCGCACTCTCAGGGATAGCGGAGTGGGGAAGCAAAGCGCAACAATTTGAGGACTCGATGTCCGAAAAATTGTCAAATTAACTTTTCGGAGCATCTTGATTTTTAATGTATTCTTTTAAATTTTCAAAACTATAAACTCTTTGTTGCTGTTTAGTTATTTTTTGGGAACTCTATATCAAAGTGTTTGAACAGCAACATGAAAAAATTAATCAACAGTATTTGTTTAAGTTTATCGAGTTTAATAACAATCCCAGCCTCTCTTTTGGCGCAGGAGGTTCCCAGGCTAAACATTCCAGGCTGTGATCATGTAAGTTATATGATCACTGAAACTGGAAAATGCCTTAATTTGGATCATTTAAGTGGAACACAGCCCCCTGTCTCTTCTTCATTGCTATCTCGTTTTGAACTTGCTCTCCAACGAATCAATGTTCCGATCAAATATTCAGATCCTCACTGTGTTAGTGAACCCAACACTATTATCTTCGGCTTTTATAGACCTGATGATAACGTAATAGTTCTGTGTCCGGCTGCGTTGGAAAATAAACAGGCATTTGAGGAAACATTAATTCATGAAAGTTGGCACACTGTTCAAGATTGTATCGGGGGGCTAAGCAATTCTAAAGTGATCGCTTTAAGTGAAGTCCATCCAGAGATGTTTCAAAATATCTTGGGAGCAACCAGTTTAAAAGATTTTAATGATGTCATCAGTTTATATGGTGCTGAACAACAAAAAGCAGAGCTAGAAGCTCGCTATATGCAAGATAAACCTGATTTAGTCTTAGAGGGTTTAAATAAATGTGCAAAATAGTCAGTAAGGGATAGTCTCTTTTCAAGGAAATCTTGATACGGTAGGGTGGGCAAATCAGAATCTTATCTGGGCTATTCATCCTGTGGAAAATTTAGCCCACCCTAAATAAGTCGTTTTGAATGTTCTTTTAACAAACACTCGGTGAGTAGATATAGCAGTACAAAGAAAGATTAGGACATTATGGTAAGGTGGGCAATGCCCACCCTACAAGGTTTTGCAATTTCATAAACGTCCTAACCATAATGCGTAGTGCTATAGTTTTTACTCTCTTGATTGATATTTCTCAACTTCAACTCTATTTGTCCTGTAAATTACAAAAAAAGAATAGTAATATAGGGTTTAGCGAACTCATGAGGTACACTTAAAATTCAACTTCTCAATCCTGACTCCTGACTTACAAAACTAGGAAACTTTGTACCTCACAAGTATGAGAATTGCTATAAATAATCTCAATTAATTTTAGAAAAAAACAAGTTTAATTCCGAGTATAATCACAAAACCTTTACCTTATTTTTTTGCTAGTATGATTATACGATCTAATCATAATGTTTTTATGGAAACCCTTTCCCCGTACCTGGAATTACCTAAAGATGAACTAATTTATGATGATGGAGAACCTTTGGAAACCAACCGCCACCGCATTGCAATGAATGTTTTAATAGACTCTATTTATCAAGCATTTTTGCCCCGTCAGGACTTTTTTGCAGGGGGTAATATGTGTGTTTATTATAGTGCCAAGCAACGGATGAACCGAGATTTTCGAGGTCCTGATTTTTTTGTCACTTTGAATGTTGATGGTACTTTAGATCGTAAAGCTTGGATTGTCTGGCAAGAAAATGGGCGTTATCCTGATATTATTGTGGAATTAATGTCTGATTATACCGCTAATGTCGATAAAACCGATAAGAAAACCCTTTATGAGCAAATTTTTAAGACAAGAGAATACTATATTTACGATCCTTATGATGCCACTTCTCTGCAAGGATGGCGATTAAATGGACAGCAAACCTATAGTGAGATTTTAGTCGATCAAAGAGGATGGTTATTTTCTGAAACGTTACAGTTATATTTAGGAACTTGGGAAGGTAAGGTCTTAAATGAGTCTGCTTTTTGGCTAAGATTTTATGATTTACAGGGAAATTTAGTCTTATTACCCAAGGAAGAGGCTGAAATAGAACATCAACGGGCTAACTCTGAAAGACAACGGGCAGAAACTGAACGCCAACAGGCTGAAATGGAACGCCAACGGGCAGACACTGAAAGACGACGGGCTGAGGCTGAAAAGCAACGGGCTGATCTTTTAGCGGAAAAGTTAAAAGAATTAGGAGTTGATCCTAATGAAATTTAGAGGCTATTCGTCAATAAAATGATAGTCTAAATTAGAGGTTTGTGTATAAAAATATTGATCATGCTCTTCAAAAACTATTTAGAAACAATGTTCAGAGATATTCGCAATGGAGAGAATATCGACTTATACTTTATATTGCTTTTAGTTATTGTAGAATGGATACTTAGAATACTTCAATTCTATTATCCAATAGTAGATAAAATAAATGAACCATTAACAGCAACAATTCTTTTTTTTATTTCTATTAGTTTACTTAAAAATAGGAATAGTGCTGAGGATTTAACAGAAACAATAAAAAATAATACTTGTAATTTTAGTGATGATTTCGATCTAATTGATATTAGGGATGATTATCAATTTACTGTGAAACAATTCATAAAAAACACAAAATCATCTCTTAAGCTTGTTTTGAGAACAGCAAAAATAATAGAGGATCTTGATACTGATTTTGAAGAAATACTCAAACAAGATTGTAATATTTACATAATTATGTGTAACCGTAATAATGAGAAACTCATCGAAGATATTGCTTTATATAACGATAAGACAGAAACACAAATAAAGGCTAATTTTGATAGTGCAGAAGAAGAAATCAAAAGATTAGAACAACAATATGGTAATTTAATCCATAGAATCATTGTTGATTTTCATCCTCCAGAATTGTTATACATTTCTGATAATCATGATTATAGTAACGGAAAAACTTTGGTCTTACCTTTTTCTTATAAGTCAAGTGTCAGGAAAGCACCCAGTATTTTATTTAAAAATAGTGATAATCCTCAACTTTTTGAATATTATTCAGAACTTTTTGACAGAATGTGGGAGGATAACAAAAATGACTGACTCAAGAGAAACTTTTAATTCTAAATTTAATCTTTTAAATGCAACCCTTACAGCTTCTAGTTTTTTTTCAATAAAAAATAATCATATATATCAAATGTATGAAGTATTTAATAGATGTGGGTTTGTTGTTATTAATCTAACATCTCCTAAAGTTTTTTTAGAGGAATTAGGCGCATTTGATAAATACTTCGGAAACATTATCTATCATAATCGTTCTGATTCCAGTGGAATATCTTTGATTAAGGTCATACCAGAGTTTTCTAACTATTTTGGAACAACCAATGACAATACAGGACTACATACAGATGGTTCTTGTAGTAAAAATCCACCAAAAATCGTAATTTTACATTGTGAAATTCCATCTGAGATAGGAGGAGAATCTCAATTATTAAACTGTAAATTGTTATATAACAACATGGTGAAATATGCACCAGACTTGCTAAACGTTTTATTTGAACCTAATGTGTTTACGATAACAAGAGATAATGAATCTTTTACACAGCCAGTATTTTATTATGAAAATGATAGAGTATTTACTAAATTTCGAGGTAACGGAACAGCTAAAATATCAGTATTACCGAAAGCGAAAAAAGCTTTCAATTTTATTAATAAGTTTATCTGTAACCCGAAAAATATTCTCCAGTTTAAACTTAAGAAAAACCAACTTTTAGTGATTGACAATACAATGGTTATGCATGGTAGAACAAAATTTCCTAAAGATAGTCCAAGAAAGTTAAATAGAGTTTTTTTTGATGGAAATGTAGAAAATTCACAATTTTCTCACCAAATAAAGTTTGGTTTTCAACCATTATAGTTGTTTCAAATAAGTTTGAGACAGAGGAATGTGAGCATCTTGCTCACTATGCTAATAAGAGGGGAGATTGATTTTGTCTCATTTTTATTTGAATTAACTATAAATTAAAATATTTTTCAAAACTTTTTAATACTGTAAAAATATGAATTATGCTTACAATTCTCTATATTTTTCAACTTCAATTAAAGCTTTAAAATCATCAAATTGAAAGGTATTATTGGTCATATCTGTGCTTCCTTTTTCTTGCAATTGTTGGAAACATTGAAACATAGAATTAGTAGAATTTAATAAACCTGATAGGGCATAAGCGACTATTTTAAAACCTATTTCTTCTAATTCTGTTAAGGATAAACAGGGGGTTTTGCCTCCTTCAATAATATTGGCTAACAAATGAATATCAGGGAAATGATTAGCAATTTTCTCTAATTCTTCTTGGCTTTGGGGAGCTTCAATAAAAATAATATCGGCTCCAGCTTCTTGATATTTTTTACCACGATATACAGCTTCTTCTAATCCATAAATTGCCCTAGCATCGGTTCTTCCTATTATTACTAAATCACTATTATTTTTAGCTTCCACTGCTGCTTTTATTTTTTTGACCATTTCCTCAGTCTCAATAACTTTTTTCCCTTCAAAATGGCCACATTTTTTAGGCCATTCTTGATCTTCCAAAATAATTCCTGCTGCTCCAAAACTAATAATATCTTCTACTGTTCTTTTTACATTTAAGACATTTCCATAACCTGTATCAATATCACAAATTACAGGTATAGAAACAGATTTAATCATGTTTCTCACTTGATTTAACATTTCTGTTGCCGTTAAAAATCCTAGATCAGGAAGCCCTAATAAAGAGGCTGACATCCCGAAACCACTGGTAAAAATAAAAGAAAATCCTGCTTTTTCAGCTAACTTAGATCCCAGACAATCATAAACCGCAGGGGCGGCTATAATTCCTGGCTTATCTAATAGTTGACGTAACCTAGTTGATGAGTTCTCCATTTTTAATGATGATTAATTCATAAACAATTTTAATTGAACACTTCTGCGTCTTTAAATAATGAACCCTCTTGATCTTTTTTTGATAATAAAGGTTCTCCTTCTAACTGCCAATCAATGGCTAAATCAGGATCATTCCAGAGAATTGTTCTCTCATATTGTGGAGCATAATAATTAGTGGTTTTATATAGGAAATCTGCTGACTCGGATAAGACAACAAACCCATGAGCAAACCCTTCAGGCACCCAAAATTGACGCTTATTTTCTGTACTCAATAAACAGCTTACCCATTGTCCAAAAGTAGGGGAACTTTTGCGAATATCTACTGCTACATCTAACACTTCGCCAACAACAACACGGACTAATTTTCCTTGGGGTTGTTGAATTTGATAATGAAGCCCTCGTAGGACATTTTTTTGCGATCGTGAATGATTATCTTGTACAAAATTTCGTTCGATTCCTGTCGCTTCAGTCAAGGCTTTTTCATTATAACTTTCATAAAAAAAGCCTCTATCATCCCCAAAAACACGGGGTTCAATAATGACAACATCAGGAATTTTTGTTTGAATAATTTTCATGGCTGATAGTTAATAGTTAATAGTTGATACTGAAACCTAATTCTCAATTCTCCATTCCCCATTCCCCACTCTCCATTCCCAATTCTCCATTAAACCTCTAATGTTACCCAATTTTGTAATTCTTCCCATCCTAAACCTTGACGAATGATAGAAGGAGGATCTGAAGTCATATCTAAAATTGTCGAGACATCAAAACCAGGCTCCAAACTATCATCAATAATAATATCAACCTGGTTTTCTAAGATGTCAAATAACCTAGCTTTTTCTAAGCCAATGGTAGGAAACTCTCCATCTTCGTCAGGTAAATGAGCGGAAGTGGAGATAATTGGGTTTTCTAAACCGTGTAAAATTCCTTGACAAATGGTATGATTCGGAACCCGAATACCTGTACTTTTTCGCTTAGGGCTCATCACTAATTTGGGCACCGCTTTACTCGCAGGTAGTAAAAAAGTATACGGACCTGGAATTAACCTTTTCATAATACGATAAGCCTCATCGGTTACCCCTGCATAGTTAGCAATATTAGACAGAGAAGAACACAAAAATGTCAGGGGTTTATCATTGGATAATTGCTTTAATTGTCGCACCCGTTGCAGAGCCGATTTACTATTAAGATCGCAACCGATCGCATACACTGTATCTGTAGGATATAACATGATCGCCCCTTGTCTTAGGGAATCACATATTTCGTCAATGCGACGAGATTGGGGATTTCGAGGATGTAAATCGTATAAAATAGCCATAATTATGACCAAAATAGCTTATTTAGACTGTGTGACAGGTATTGCAGGAGATATGTGTTTAGGAGCCTTGGTAGATAGCGGTGTTCCTTTAGAATACTTGATTGAGCAACTCAAAGGGTTAAACATTGACCAAGAATATGAGTTGAGTCAAGAAAAGGTACAACGCAACGGACAACAGGGCACTAAAATCCACGTTAGGTTAGTGAACCAAGATTCCCCTAGAGGTGAGCAGAGGAGCGGGGGAGGAGAAAATCATCATGGTGTTGAAAAGTCTGCCCAACAGTTCCATAAAAGCCACCATCATCATCATACCCCTGCTCGTCACCTCCCTGAAATTGAAGGGATGATTCAAAAGGCTAACTTACCGTCAAGGGTGAAACAATGGAGTCTGGATGTATTCCGTCGTTTGGCCATCGCTGAAGGGGCTGTACACGGTGTCGCACCGGAAAAGGTCCATTTTCATGAAGTGGGGGCAACAGATGCCATAGTGGACATTGTAGGCACTTGTCTAGGCTTAGATTATTTAGATATTGAAACCCTATATTGTTCGGCTTTGCCTACTGGTGGGGGAACTGTTAGGGCTGCTCATGGGCGTTTACCGGTGCCGGTGCCTGCGGTAATGAAGTTATGGGAGTCTCGTCAAGTTCCCATTTATAGTAACAATATCGATAAGGAATTGGTGACACCCACGGGGGCTGCGATCGCTGTTACATTAGTTAAAAGTTTTGGTCAACCTCCTAATATGATCTTAGAAAAAGTGGGGTTAGGTGCTGGCTCACAAGATTTATCCCTCCCTAATATTTTACGTTTGTGGATAGGGGAAAGTGTGACAGAAAAAAAAACAGTAATATCGACATAGTTGCGGTGTTAGAAACGCAAATAGACGATCTCAGTCCGCAAGTTTTTGGTTATTTATTTGAGGTTTTATTGAATGCAGGAGCTTTAGATGTTTTTACCCAGTCGGTGATGATGAAAAAGTCACGCCCCGGTGTTTTATTAACGGTTATTTGTCCAGTGAATAAAATAGAAGTTTGTGAGGGGATTCTTTTTAAAGAAACAACCACATTAGGTATTCGTCAACGGATTCAGAAACGCTCAATTTTAGACCGAGAAATTAAAACAGTTAACACAAAATATGGAGAAATTAGAGTTAAGATAGCTAGTCAAGGAAAGGGGGAGAAGAAAACTATTATTAATGTACAACCTGAATATGAAGATTGTGCGGCTATAGCCAGAAAGTTTAATCAACCTTTAATGGCTATTCAAAAAATGGCTTTGGATGCTTTTTCAATAAATTATTCTTAAGGGGTTTATCTATGTTAAAGATTTGATTGAGATCTGAAAACCAATCAAAAATTTATCAATATAATAACCACGGAAACTTACCAACACCCCACTGAAAGTATGAAAGAGTTGCAAACATAAATAATAAAATAAAACCTATCATACAAATATAATCTGTTTGAGTTAAAATTGATTCGTGTAAATAGGTTCTTTTAGAACTACCAGAAAAGGCTTTTGATTGTAAGACAACTTCTAATCTTTGAGATTTTGCCATAGCATTTAATATTAGAGGAACAGCGATAGTTGCATAAACCGTTACTTTTTTGATAATTCCCATTTTTTCTAAAGCTAAACCTCTTAATCTTTGCGCTTCTAGGATACCTTGTATTTCTTCTAATAATAACGGAAAAAAGCGTAAAGTTGATGAAAAAATAAAGACAATTTTATAAGGAATTCTCGCCTGTACCATTCCTACAACCATGTGATTAATATCTGTTGTAAAAATTCCCAAGGGAATAATTAAAACCATTGTTAAAGTCTTAAAAATAATGTTTAGTCCATAAATGACTCCTTCTTGGTTCATTGTCAAACCCCCTACCCAAAACCATTCTTTAGGAACAGAAAAAATAGGAGTTAATGTATCTGTATTTAGCAATGTTTGAACTTGATTAGTATTAAAAAATCCCATCACTATCAATATCAAAATGTAGAAGGGAATCATCACTTTAAAAACCGTGCTAAGATACTCTAACTTTACACCAGCAAAAATACAAGAAGAGCCAACAATTAAGGTTAAAATACCACCACTTACAGGACTTTCCCAGACAAAAGCAATAATGGTAATAACTGCCATCATTAATAGTTTTGTCCGAAAATCTAAACGGGTAAAAATAGATTGTTTATCGACAGTTTCAAACTTCATCATAAGAGAAACACTCCGCTAGTTCATTAGGGGTTAACATAGGATAATTTTCATTTTTAAATTTACTTAAATTTTGGGATAACAAAACTGCTTGAGGAGGAGTTAAATAGGTAGATTTTAATAATTCTGTTTGATGATAAGCTTCCCGAATCGGTGCATCTAATAAGACTGCACCTTTCCCCATAATAATAACTCGTTCTGCATAGTCTGGCATTAAATATAAATGATGGGTAATAACAATGATTGTTTTGCCCATTTCATGAAGTTGACGACTCACTTCTAAAATAGCACGGGAACCCTTATAATCTTGTCCAGTGGTGGGTTCATCGAAAATAATAATCTCTGGTTCCATTGCTAAAATAGCAGCAATAATAATCCTTGCACGATCCCCTTTAGGTAAGGATAAAGGATGATCCTTTCGATTTTGTAATAACCCCATTTCTTCTAGAGTTTGGGTAACTTTTGCTTCTATTTTTTTTTGGTCATACCCAACATTATTTAAAGCAAAAGCCACTTCTTCTTCCACTGTCATACTAAAGATTTGATTATCGGGATTTTGTCCCACATAACCGATAGATTTTGCTAAGTCACTGACTGACAAAACTTTGGTATCTTTGTCTCTTATTTTTACTCTTCCTTTAGTCGGCTCCAGTAAACTTAAAAAGTGTTTAACTAAGGTACTTTTTCCTGCACCATTTTGTCCAATTATTAAACAATATTCTCCTTCATAAATCTTGAGAGAAACATTATATAATGCTTCGGTTCCATCTTCATAAATATGGGTTAAATTATTGGTTTCCAATAAAGTGTTCTTATCTACTCGATAAGAATCAGTTTCAAGTTTAAAATTTTGAGTAATATTATTGTTCTGTAAAGTCTTTAAACAATGAATTCCGTTTTCTAGGGTAACAGGAATATTAGAGATATCTAATCCTCTTTGTTTGAGATTATAAAAAGTTTTTGCTACCTGAGGAGGGCGCAGATAATGAGTTTCTAATAGGTCAATTTCTGAATAAATTTCATGGGGTTTTCCTGTGGCAATAACTTCTCCTTCAGATAGTAGAATTAAGCGATCGCTAAACTCGGCCATTTCTTCGGCTGCATGGGAAACCATGACAATCGTAACCCCTAATTCTTGGTTTAATTCTTTAACCGTTGAAAACACTTCCATTGAACCAATGGGATCGAGTTGGGATGTGGGTTCATCTAATATTAATAAACGGGGTTGCAGAGCCAAAGCCGCAGCGATAGCCAACCGTTGTTTTTGTCCTCCTGATAGTTCTTGAGGGTGTTTATTTTCCGTTCCTTCTAATCTTACAGCTTCCAAAACATGAGGAATACGAGCAATTATTTCTTCTCGATCAACACATAAATTTTCTAGGGCAAAAGCGATCTCATTTTCTACTGAAGTTGAAATTAATTGGGTTTCTGGATCTTCAAAAACAGCCCCAACATAAGCAGCTAAATGACTGACACGATACTTCAATGTATCCAAGCCAGCAACAGTTACATAACCAAAAAAACGACCGCCATAAAACTGTGGGACAATCCCATTTAAAGTTAAACAAAGGGTTGTTTTACCTGCTCCAGTTGCTCCAATAATACCCAAAAATTCTCCTTCATAAACCTCTAAAGAAACATCCCTTAAGACTGGTTCTTTAGAATTAGGATAAAAATAAGAAACTTTATCTAAATTAGCAATAATGTTCATGATATTTCTCACTTGTTTGTGAATTTTTATAAGTTATTCATTCTCAATTCTCAATTCTCAATTCTCAATTCTCAATTCTCAATTCTCCATTAATAAATAGCTGCTTGAGGTTTCATAATACCAATCGCACGCAGTCCAGAAATAACACGAACCCCAATAAATGCGCCCACCAAAGAACGCACTAAATTTTCTAATGGCATAATCGGAATTAAAACAATCCAAACTTCTTCTGGCCAATTAAACATAGTATAAGTAATCACAGCTTGACTGAGATGAAAGACTCCAGCAATAGTCCAACTGCCGAAGAATAAACCCAACCAAACTAACCGTAAATCTTGACTATTAATCCACTTGGCGAATACAGTTCGAGTAGGTAAAATAAACAATAATAATCCTGACCAATTAATAAAAGAACCCTTAACAATAACATCAAGAGAAACCAGATTATTCATAGCACGAGAAGTATAGATATAAAAGGCCACAACAAAAAAAATACTTAGAAAAAACCACCAATATTTACGCTGTTTTCCAATTACCATACAACCAGCAGCAAAACTGGCCACCATTGCTCCAAAAATAGAAACAGGGGGAATACCTGCCGTATGAGGGGCTAAAAACACCCCCATAAGGGTTCCAATGCCACTAGCTAATGCCCCCCCTACCGGGCCTAAAATCCATCCCAGAAGGGGAAATATCCCTTGACTGAGGGGAAATATACCACCAGACCCAATGGTAATAGAAAAAGGGATAAAAGCTAAGACCGTCACCACCGCAGACATAACGACAATATAATC